>ONNU01000256.1 GCA_900319255.1 uncultured Eubacteriales bacterium | reverse complement strand
GACAGGTCTGACAATGCTTTACTTTTGTTCTCGCGTGTTATACCTGGATGGGATGGGGAAACAATAAATTCCCAAAGCCAGCTCATTATCAAAGTCCCAGAAATATTTTACACGAACCGGCAGCGTCGACGATGCACCCAAAATCACGGGGGCAGGTCTGACAAAGCGTTGCTTTCGCTCTCGCGTGTTATACCTGGATGGGATGGGGAAACAAAAAATTTCCAAAGCCAGCTTATTATCAAATTCCCAGAAATATTTTACACGAACCGTGCCGCCGGTGTCATGTTCACGTTGTAAGTTATTAATTCCTGACTCCTGATTCCTAATTTAACGAAAGGGAGGTGTACGATGCGGAAAAAGAGGTTTATTCAAAATATGCTGGGGCTTTCTGTTTCGGCTTTGCTTATTCGCGGGGTGGGTATGGTCTGGGCGGTGAATGCTGCTCAGATCATGGGCGCGGAAATGCTGGGACGTTATCGGCTTATTGTCAGCGTATATGCTTTCTTTCTCCTTGCGGCTGCGGCAGGGGTGTCCGTTACCGTTACGCGGCTTGCGGGTGAGGAGCTTGCGCGGGGGAATGAGGGGGCTGTCAGCTTTATCCGCAGTCGGGCTGTGTCTGCCGCTTTCTGCATCGGGGCAGCGTTGGGCGTTTGTATGTTTATCGCTTCGTTTTTCCTTCCGGCAGGCTTTTTCGGCAGCGGGGCGGCTAATGCGCTGAGGGTGCTTTCTCCGGCGCTTCCGCTTGCGGGGTTTTCCTCGGCGGTGCGGGGGTATTTCACAGCAAGACGCAAAAACCTCCGCAATGCCGCTGAACAGCTTATTGAACAGCTTACCGAGCTTTTTGTTTTCATCTGGTCATGCCGGCTGCTTGAGGGAGCAGGCTTCTCCCCCATCTTCTGCGCCGCACTTGCCACCACCTCAGCAGAAGCCGTTTCATTCATTTACAGCGCAGCCCTTCTCTGCTATGACACAAGGCATACTCCGCCCCCTGAAAAAATATCCGGGCTTTTCCCAAGAGCAAGGTCTGTTTTCGTACCCTGCACGGCAAGCGCAGGACTTCGCAGCGCGCTGAGCCTTGCAGAAAGCTGTCTTATACCGGCGGGGCTGATGGTCAGCGCCGGCAACGGCGGGGCGGCAATGGAGGATTTCGGCATTATAACAGGGATGGCTCTGCCATGTGTGATGTTTCCTTCGGTTTTCATACTGCCTGCGGCGCAGCTGATAGTACCGGAGCTTGCGGCGGAAAGGGCACTGGGGCACAAAAAAGCCGTAATGCACATGTCAAAAAAGCTTCTGCGCTGGACAGCAGGATATTCGCTTCTTGCAATGCTGCCCTTTCTGCTGTTTCCCTACGGCATATCGGGGCTTCTGGGCTATCCTGAAAGAGCGGGGTTTTTCATCAGGCTGCTTGCGCCGCTGATACCCCTATCATTTATTGACAGCATTGTTGACGGTATGCTCAAAGGGCTTGACTGCCAGAAAAGCTATTTCCGCATCAATATGATAGAATCAGTGCTGAGAATAATCATGGCGCTGACACTTGTTCCTGCCTTCGGCGCATCAGGCGCAGCAGCTCTCATAATAGCCGGCGAGCTTATCAACGCCGCCCTGAGCCTGCGGAGACTTCAAAAAGAGCTTCGCCTTAATAAAGCCCCTCCGTTATCCACGCAAAGGCCAATAAAAAAAATAAACCTCTCCGTCACGCCGTAAAGAGTGACGGAGAGGTCATACTACAAATAATATACCTATAGCTGAAGATTAAAGACTGAAAACTGAAAAATGAATAATCTGTCCGATACCTACTTTTAATTTGCTTTGGCATCTCCAAAGCAAAACCACAATTTTCCATTTTCAACTTTCTATTTTCAATTTATATCAATTCCATATTCTCAAAAGACCCTTTTCTGAGGACCGAGAGCCTTGTCGTAAGCGCCGGTGCTTTTGATCTTGCGGCGTTTAAGCTGTTTTTTGCGGCGGGGTTTCTTTTTGAGGTCGATCTTAATGTGGTGTTCGTTTTTATCAGCCCGGTGCATATAGACGCTTTCAACAAGCCCCACGCCAAGATACAGACAAGCCGCAGACGAACCTCCCGAGCTGAAAAACGGCAGCGTTATGCCGACTACCGGCAGCAGCCCCAGTACCATTCCTAAATTTATGGTGATCTGTGTTGCAAGGAGGGCAAAATATCCGATGCAGATATTTCTTCCCAGCGGATCGGTGGCGCGTATGGCATTGATAAGCGTTATGAAAAGCAGCAGCACAAAAAGCAGCAGTATCGCTGCGCATCCGATGAAGCCAAGCTCTTCTCCTGCGACTGTGAAAATAAAGTCGTTTTCCTGATACGGAACCATTTCACGCTCTACTCTCGGACCCTCAAAAAGTCCCTTTCCTGTCATACCGCCGGATGCGATAGAAACCTTTCCCTGATATTGCTGCCAGCCGTAAGTGCGCATCAATTCGTCGTCATTGGAAAACAGCACGGTAACTCTGCTTTTCTGATCGGAATTCATGAAATGCGACCAGAGTATGGGTATTGCCGCAGCTGTACATATGAAGAATACGATAAAATACCTCATCTGCACTCCTGCCGCAAAGGTCATGATGAGGAACATACAGCCGAATACCAGCGCCGCTCCGTCATCACCCTGCAGATGTATAAGCGTAACGGGTATCGCAGCATGGATGACAAGCGTCATTACACCGATGAAGCTGTGAAGCCTGTCCCTGTCCTCCAGAAAGGCAAGGTGCGCTGAAAAGGTGATGATAAAGCATATCTTCGTCAGCTCCGACGGCTGGAAGGTCAATCCTCCCGGCAGCCGTATCCAGCCTACGTCATCCGTACCTGCAACACGCATTCCGATGAAAAACACCGCCATCGTCAGCGCCAGCGCAATTCCTGCAAATACCCACCAGCATTTTGCAATGAGCCGGTAATCCACCCAAGCGATTATTATTGCCGCAGCATAGCCTATCACGATAGCTATTATCTGTGTGCGCAGGAAATTGACCTCTCCCGCTCTCTGCTGGCTTGCGATCAGCGCGCATCCGTAAATAGATGCCGTCAGCGTCAGCACCCAATATATGACATCCGTTTTTCTGCAAAAGCCCTTTAATCCGGTTATAATCTTTTCTATGACCATCACTTCCTCTTTCTTTGTCATATTACTATTATAACCTCTTCACCCATCTTTTTCAACCCCGCCGGCGTGCCGCCGGTGTCATGTTCGCGTTGTAAGTTATGACCATGCAAGCCTTTTCCCTCGCGATTGTAAGATTGTTCTATTGG
>ONNU01000048.1 GCA_900319255.1 uncultured Eubacteriales bacterium | reverse complement strand
GCTATTATATCCTGCGCCTCATGCTCAAGGATGCAGAGCTTTTCCTGCCGGGGCGGCATCTCATATTTCATCCCCGGAAGCACCATCCTCCGGGATGACATAGAAGCATCCACACGCTTTACAGCGTCAATGATCGTCCCTTTTTCATCAACAAAAACGATATTGCTGTACTGCCCCATTATCTCAACGGCAAGGGTCATCATTACGGTGTCCCCAAGCTCGTTTTTGCCCTCGAATTCCAGCATGAGCAGTCTTTCAAGTCCGGGCTGTGTGACTGCTCTGAGCCTTGCCCCGGAAAGACGCTTCCGCAGCAGCATACAAAGCATAGGCGGAACCTTCGGGTTTTCGGGTTTTATATTTGTTATATTTATTCTGGGGCTGTCAGCTCTTGCGGAAATCAGCAAAAGCTCGCTGCCCTCTCTTGAACGCATGGACAGAACCAGCTGATCTCTTGCAGGCTGATATATTTTATCCACCTTACTGTCAAGAAGCTTCTGTTCAAGCTCTTTTTTTATATGTCTCAGAAATATGCCGTCAAGTGCCATTTTTTCCTCCGTTAAATATATTCTATGCCCTCTGCATCAGCTTCCGCTTTCTCAAACTCCGTTCCCGGGAAATGCTCCCTCATGCGCTGCGCAAGCCTTTCTATCACCACATCCTCGCTGCGGAAATGCCCTGAATCATACACAGCTATATTATTCTCCCTCGCAAACACTATCTCGTGATGTTTTATCTCCCCCGTTACAAAAGCATCCGCTCCTGCCTTTGCTGCTGCAAATATATTGCTCCCTCCTGCCCCGCAGGATACTGTGACCCGCTTTATATCGCCGCTTCTTCTTGTAAAGCGTAAGCCTTTACAATCAAGAGCGTGCTTTATTATACCCGCAAGCTTTTCACTTGACACCTTTTCTTCAAGTTCTGCTGTCAGAAAACAGTCCTCATTTGTATGCTCCGCTATCGTCAGACCGATTTTCTCTGCAAGACAGTCATTTACTCCCCCTGGGCATATATCAAGATTGGTATGCGCTGAGATCACCGTTATCCCTGCCCTTATAAGCTTGTATTGCAGGCTTTGGGCGGGGATGCTTTTCAGGGGGGAAAAGATAATGGGATGATGGGTGATTATTATTTTGCAGCCCTTTTTCTGAGCTTCTTCAATAACTGCTGATGTGACATCCAAAGCTAACAGCACAAGCCGGGAGCTTTCTTCCGGGTCGCCCACAAGGATACCCACATTATCAAAGCCCATTGCACTGTCAAAGGGCGCAAAGCTGTCGATATATTCATATATTTCCCTTGCCGCTGTCATTCTCTTCCCCTCCGTTTATCTCAGCGTAAGCGCTCTGCTCCGGACAAAGCGCGCTGAACTCATTTATCAGTCTTTCTGTTCTTACATATTCATCAGTGCCGGGCTGAAAGCCTCTGAGCTTTTTCCTGAGCTTTTCCGTAATAACATAAATATATCTCTTAGCCTCATATCCCGGGTCATTTTCAAGCATACCTATATATCTGAAATGGTCGTCACAATCCCTGACAATGCCGTCATATATGCAAAGCATCACGCTGTATGTCTTTTTGCAGGAAATGCAGGCTTTTTCCGATTCGATACGGAAACCCCTGCGGCAAAGATATTCCCTCAGCTGCTCCGCTCTTGTCATAGGCTGGAGTATCAGATGCTTTGTGCTGTCCCTGAGCCAGGGAGCTGCTTCGATTATCCTTATCATCAGCTCGCTGCCCATGCCTGCGATAACAATATCCTCGGCTTCATCAGGAGATATCTTTTCAAGCCCGTCTGAAAGCACGGTTTTTATTTTATTTTCAAGCCCGCTTTCAGCAATATTGCCCCTTGCATTTTCAAGCGGTCCCACACGCACATCCGCAGCGACAGCAAAATCAGTCCTTCCGCTTTGCACAAGATATACGGGAAGATATGCGTGATCCGTGCCGATATCCGCAGTTTTTGCCCCCTGACGCACAAATTCTGCGCAAAGAGACAGTCTGTTATCAAGCTTCAAGAACAGCACCTCCTTTGTAAATAGAAAACCGCAGAGCACGAAATCACTCTGCGGCTGATCTCACTTATCACTGATTTGCTGCGATATGAGCATTAAGCTTACCGACTAACTCCTCAGGATCTACTCCATGAACCATGCAAGCCTGCTCGATGGTCTCGCCTCTTGAAGCGGGGCAGCCAAGACAGTGCATACCTATCTCAAAAAAGATAGGAGCAGTTGATGCATCAATATCAAGAATATCGCCTACAATAGTATCCTTTGTGATCTGTACCATTTTCCATTATCCTTTCTTTTCCGTTTCGCTGCCGCCGATATACCGTGAGACATCCCTCACATTCACCATCCGCCGGCAGTACGGGTATTATTTCAGAGTATTGAACAGCCATCCAAAACTCCCTGATACACTTATTATAATATCCCCGGAGGCTTTTTTCAATACCAAAATAAGAAAAATTATCGTTTTTCGCTCTCCATCGCTGCCGAAGCTGTCCGGCATTTTCCCATCAGCGTGAAAAGCTCACACGTTTTCGCATTATTTATGTGCGCCCTCTGAATCAGTCATTTCAAAGATCATATCAACAAGGCTCTTTTTATATGGAATGAACTCTCCGCTGTCGATCATGCTGATTATTTCCTCACGATCAGCCCACTTCACAGCCTGAACCTCCTCCTTCTGCATAACGATATCAGAGATGGGGATATCCTTTCTTATGACATAATAATCATCAAAGCCGGTGCTGAAATTGATGGTAAAGGACGGGCGAAGAGCCGCAAAATCCATTTCGATCCCAAGCTCCTCGGAAAGCTCTCTCTGCGCGCCCTCACATGAGGTCTCGCCGCTGAGGTTATGACCCCCCACCGAAAAGTCCCACAGATCACACCAGTTATCCTTATCATGTGTACGCTGCTGTATCAGCATTTTGTTTTCGCTGTTGATTATTGCTATATGAATGACCATTCTGTACAGCCCCTCCGGCGGCTTTTTGCCTCTTTCCACCGTTTTCCCCGTGAGCTGCCTGTTTTTATCAAATAAATCAAATATTTCCATTTTCGTCTCCTTTTTATAGTGGGTAGTGATTAGTAAAATTTGGAATTTGGAATTTGGAAAGTGGAATTTATTATAGTGATTAGTAATTAGTGGTTATTACTATTTTAACTATTCACTATTCACTATTCACTATTCACTATTCACTATTCACTATTCTCTTCTTCTGCCTCCCTCCTTGAGTGAGGGAGTATACTGCGTTTTATCCTTAATAGACAGCAATGCCCTTCAAAGAGCAGCTCCGGAATTCCTGATTCCTGATTCCTGATTCAATTCCAAATTCCAAATTCAAAAAGTTCAGCGGATCCAACTCTGAATCCGCTGACTGATTATATGGTATCGTCTCAAAGCTTCTCCGCTACCTCGCCCTGCTTTTTGTAAATACTGTTGGGCGGAACCGTACCTCTTACCATGGAAAGGGGATAGACCGTTGAATTTCTTCCTATGACCGTTCCCGGGTTCAGCACGCTGTTACAGCCTACTTCTACATTATCGCCTACTATAGCGCCGAATTTTTTCAGCTCCGTGTTTATCTTTCCGTCATCCTGCGGGATGGTAACAATGCTCCTGTCGGATTTGAGATTCGATGTTATCGCTCCTGCGCCAAGATGGGCTTTGTATCCCAGTATGGAATCGCCTATATAGTTGTAGTGGGGAACCTGAGCGCCTTCAAAGATAATACAGTTCTTAAGCTCTGTTGAATTGCCGATAACACAGTTCTGTCCTACAAATGCGCTGCCTCTGATAAATGCGCAGTGTCTTACCTCCGC
>ONNU01000153.1 GCA_900319255.1 uncultured Eubacteriales bacterium | reverse complement strand
CTTTGCAGCAGGCTCTGCTTTCTTTGCAGGCTCTTTCTTTGCTGCGGGCTTTGCCTCTGCTTTTTCAGCTGTCTTTGCAGCAGGCTCGGCTTTCTTTGCAGGCTCTTTCTTTGCTGCGGGCTTTACTTCTGCCTTTTCAGCTGTTTTTGCAGCAGGCTCGGCTTTCTTTGCAGGCTCTTTCTTTGCTGCGGGCTTTGCTTCTGCTTTCTTTTCAGGCTTTACAGCAAGCTCAGCTTTTTTCTCGGGCTTTACTGCAAGCTCGGCTTTCTTTTCGGGCTTTACTGCAAGCTCGGACTTCTTTTCTGTTTCCTTCTTTGCAGCTGTTTTCTTTACAGCAGGCTTCTTATATGTTTCAAGACCCTCGCAGGACTCGAGGAAGGGCACGAGCTTCTTATAGATCTTTTCTACTCCGCCCTTGCTGTCGCTTTCGATATTAAGGGGCATGATGGGATCATGTACGCTGAGTCTGAGAAGGAACCAGCCGTTGCCGTTTATCTTGTCAAAGGAAACTCTGATGCCCTCGTGATTATCGTCAGCTACTTTGAAGGTCTTATCCATCTTTGCATATGCAAAAAGATCCTTAATTACCTTTTCGCCGCACTTTCTGAAATCCTTATCGGTGATCCTGATTCGGATCTCCTTGCTTTCAACAGGCTCTGCAAGCTTTTCAATAAGGGACTCCAGCTTTTTGCCCTCTTTTCTCAGCTGCGCCATTTTAATGATGATCTTTGTTACAAGATATGCGCCGTCATCGAGGAAATGGTTCTCTCTCATTGCGGCATGACCTGAGGTCTCGATCGCAAGGGGACAATTCTCGCCCTTTTCATTCTGGGCTACAGCTTCATTGATAACATTCTTATAGCCTCTCTTGAAACGAAGATGCTTGCCTTTGAGCTCATCCTCGATAAAGGTCTTGAGACCGCTGGAGGTGATGGAATCTGTAACGATCATTCCGCCGGGGGTGTTTTCAAGAGCGATGGCTGATGCAAGAGCTACAAGTCTGTTTCTGTTGATCTCATTGCCCTGCGCGTCAACAGCGCCTCCTCTGTCAACATCTGTATCGAAAATAACGCCGAGATCTGCGCCGTTTTCTACAACAGCCTTGCAGATAGATGCCATTGCGGTCTCATCCTCGGGGTTCGGGATATGGTTCGGGAACATTCCGTCGGGATCGAGGAACTGGCTTCCTCTTACATCTGCGCCAAGAAGCTCAAGTACGTCTGACGCATAGAAGCCGCCTACGCCGTTTCCTGCATCAACAACGATCCTGAATCCCTTGAGGGGATGATGATAATCGTCCTTTGAATTAACTTCCTTTTTGATAAGCTCTCTGAGAGCAAAAGCATATCTTGACATATAATCGCTTTCGATGCGCTTTCCGCCTCTTGCTTTTTCGGGAGCTGCGCCCTTCTGGGCATACTCGAGAACCGCTTCGATATCTGCGCCGTCAAGTCCGCCCTCGCGGATAAAGAATTTAAGTCCGTTTCTATAATAAGGATGATGACTTGCAGTTATCTGGACTGCTCCGTCACACTGCATATCAACAGTTGTCATGAACATTGCGGGTGTTGATGCCAGATCGCAGTCGATAACTTCGATGCCGGCTGTAAGCATTGCCTTTACAGCAAGACCCAGAATATGCTGACCGGAGATCCTTGAATCTCTGCCTACGGATATCTTCAGAGCGTCTGTCGGGATCTTCTTTTTGTCTGAGAGCCAGAGAATAAAGCCATTGATCATAGCTGTTACAGCCTCATCAGTCAGATCGACCTTATCAGCGCCGTGTTCAACTGCCACACCTCTGATGTCTGTACCGCTTTTGAAATGCTTCCATTTTTCATTCAACATAATAATTCTCCTTTACTTTATTATAATAGCCGCTCATTTATCTGAAAGAGTATATCCTGCAGCTTTACGAACGGCTGATTATTGTAAAAACATTCTGCCGCTCCGGATAATGCATTACTTTATCTCACTTTTGAATGCATTCTTATCGGAGACCTTTTTCAGCTCCTGCTCCATCAGCTTTACGCCGTCATTTTCCTGATAGATCGTAAGCTTATCGCCGGAAAGCTTGTATTTGACAACGATCTCATTCTTGCTGTTGCCGAATTGTATGAATTTTATGCTTATAACGCCATCCTTCACGGTATAGCTGCCGTGAACCTCGATGCCATAGGTAATATGCTCGAAATATCCGTCCTTTTCAAATGTCCAGGTGAACGCTTCTGCGCTTTCCTCTGATTTATAAAGCCATGAACCCACAAGCTTGTCATCTGCTTTGAAATCCTTCGGAACGGTGATCTTTATATCCTCGGAAGAAGGTGTCAGCGTCCAGATGCGGTATTCCTTTCCGTCAAGCTTTACATAATCCTTTGTATTTTTCTTATCTGAATCCTCAGTCGGGAACATACCCGAAAGATCGGTGAGCATAAGCTTTCTTCCGGTAAACATATTGCCCTCAAACTCATAATTGAATTTGAATACAGAAGGCTGGTTATTGACATTCATTATTATTGATAAAACCGGATCGCCCTTATCATCTCTCAGAGCATTTCCGTTTTCATCCTCTATCATAAGCCTTCCCAGATAAACGGTTCCCGATGACTGAAAACGCACCTGTGTGTCATCAAAGCTCAGATTGCATACTATATCATCAGAGCTTTTTTCTCCCTTTATGGTGAATCCCCATGTCCCGTCAATATTCGTATTGAAAAAGCACTGCCAGCCGCAGAAAAACATTATTCCGAAAAGCAGTGTTATCAGCGCTATATATAAGGGCGCATGATATTTTTTTCTTCGCTTTGACGGTTTTTCTGTTACCGTCGGAGCTGCTGCTCCGGGGACTGCTTCATTTTCCGGCGCTGCTCCGGTATCCGGCTCATGCTCGTTCTCAAAAGCCTCAGTGATTTCCGGCGCATCATCTGCGTCTGGAATGCTTTCATTTATCATCCCGGCTGCATCCTCCGTATCACCGGCAGGCTGCGCTGTACCGAGATTCTCTTCATCTGACATTTTATCTACCTCTCAATCAAAAAATCATTCCCGAAATTTCAGGATAACGGAACACCGCAGTGACATCAGCGCGGGAAATGCCTGTTCACAATGCTTTTCCTCCCGCTTTTAAAAAATACGTCCGCCGTTTCCACATTCTATTTTAACTTATTATTCTTACTATATCAAGCAAAATCAAAAATAAATTTATGTTTTTTGCACGATTTAGTGAATCGGACAGTATTTTATACAAAATCAAAGAATGAATATTTCATTTATCAATACTTAAAAACAAAAAAATAAATTCTTTTCAATATCTTGTTGAAAGCTGAAAGAAAATGTGTTATTATACTATTATCTAAAAAAGTAAAAGAGGAAATGTGTCCTTGGGACTTTTCAGGAGGTAATACTTATGAATATCGGTAAATCTTTTAATCTCTGGCTTAAAAATGCAAATGAAGATCCTGACCTGGTCAGTGAGCTTGATGATATTGCTGTAAATAATAAAGATAAAATCGCTGAACTGCTGAACGATCAGGCAGATGAGGTCCGTGAGGTGATCTCCTCAGAGCTGCCCGATGTTTATGAAAGATTCTATACAGAGCTTAAATTCGGTACCGCAGGTCTGAGAGGTATCATCGGAGCCGGTACAAACAGAATGAACATATATACAGTCCGCAGAGCAACTCAGGGTCTTGCTGATTTTCTTAATAAAAAATATGAGTCCCCCGCTGTTGCTATCTCTTATGATTCAAGAATAAAGTCTGATGTCTTTGCAAAAGAGGCTGCCTGTGTTCTTGCGGCTAACGGCGTCAAGGCTTATATCAGCACAGAGCTTCAGCCTACTCCTGTTGTTTCCTTCGCTGTAAGAGAGCTTAAGACCCAGGCCGGCATTATGGTAACTGCAAGCCATAACCCCGCTAAATACAACGGCTACAAATGCTACGGCAGCGACGGCTGTCAGATGACTGACGTTAATGCAAACGCTGTTTTCGAGGAGATCGAAAAGGTAGATTATTTTGACGGAAGCATTAAGCTCGTTGACTTTGAAAAGGGTCTTGAAAGCGGAATGATCGAATGGATCTCTGATGATCTTTATGAAAAGTATCTTGAGAATGTCCAGGCTCAGTCCGTTAACCCCGGCATCTGCAAGGGCTCCGGTCTTAAAGTAGTATATACTCCCCTTAACGGCGCAGGAAACAAGCTTGTCAGAAAGATACTTGCAAGAAACGGCGTTGAGGATGTTGTTATTGTTCCCGAGCAGGAAATGCCTGACGGCAATTTCACCACCTGCCCCTATCCCAACCCCGAGATCCAGGAAGCGCTTGCTCTTGGTCTTGAGCTTTGCGAAAAGGAACAGCCCGATCTTCTTCTTGCAACAGACCCCGACAGCGACCGTGTAGGTATCGCTGTAAAGGTAGATAACGGCTATCGTCTTATGAGCGGCAATGAAACAGGTATAATGCTTATGAATTATATCCTCAGCTGCAGAATGGCAAACGGTACTCTTCCCGAGGAGCCGGTGGCTGTAAAGACTATCGTTACAAGCAAGCTTGTTGACAAGGTTTGCGAAAAATACGGTTGCGATCTTAAAAATGTTCTTACCGGTTTCAAATATATCGGCGAGCAGATCCTCCTTCTTGAAAATAAGAATCAGGAAAACAGATATGTTTTCGGCTTTGAGGAAAGCTACGGTTATCTTGCAGGAAGCTATGTTAGAGATAAGGATGCTGTTGTTGCTTCTATGCTTATCTGCGAAATGGCTGCTTACTACCGCACAAAGGGCAAGAGCCTTAATGATGTTATGAACGAGCTTTATGATGAGTTCGGCTATTATTTCAACAAGACAGTCGCTTTCGAGTTTGAAGGCTCTGCCGGTATGCAGAAGATGGCTGATATCATGTCCTCCATCCGCGCTTCTCATCCTGCCGCTATCGCCGGCTTCAATGTAACCGGTGTTTCTGATTATCTTGAATCCTACTCAATGGATCTTGATACAAAGGAGAAAAAGACCATTGATCTTCCCAAATCAAATGTTCTTTCCTATTCCCTCCAGGGCGGCGGAGCTGCTATCGTAAGACCTTCAGGCACTGAGCCTAAGATCAAGATCTATATCACCGCTGTGGGAACATCTGAGGATGATGCAAGAAACATCGCTGATAAGATGATAAAATCCATGACAGAGATACTTGGTATCGCTTGATATACTTAATAATTTTACTGCCGTACCGCGTTTTATACGCAGTACGGCAGTTTTTTCGCAAAGATAAATTCCTTATCTTTCTCCCTTCCATAGCTTTTGAGATCACGCACGCCGCAGCCTATCAAAAGACCGGCAAAAATATTTTTTTGCACAAGACAAAACCGAAGCCGGAGATCAGTCCGGCTTCGGTTTAAGGAGAAATTATGAAAAATTTTATCTTATAATCTGTATTATGCAGACCTTCGGCGAATACGGCTATAAGCGCATCTGACCTCCGGTCTTACGGAATGGGGCTGACTTATCAGTTGATGCCGAAGAAGCCGTTGCCGCCGTTGCCATAGTAGTAGTTATTCCCGTCCTGCTGGGTCTTCTTGCTTTCGCTTGAAGAATCACCTGCTTTTTCACCGAGAGTTACTTCAATAGTCTGCTCTTTTCCGTCACGCTCGATCTTGACCTCTACCTTTGTGCCTGCTTTAAGCTTTGATACAGCAGATGTCAGATCTGAACCCTGAGAAATAGACTTACCATTGAATTCAACGATAAGGTCGCCCACCTGGAGACCTGCCTTTTCAGCTGCGCCGCCAGCGGTAACTGCTGAGATATATACGCCTTCCTTATCAACTCTGTACATGAACATTGCATTCTCGCCGCTGACTGTAACTACATTTACTCCCAGTGAGCCTCTGCCTGTTACATAGCCGACATCCTTGAGGTCGTCAAGAATATCAACAATATCATTTACAGGGATCGCAAAGCCAAGTCCTTCAACTGCTGTTCCTGAGCTTGTGGAGCTGGATTTTGCAACTACAAGACCAATAAGGTTGCCGTTTGCATCGAAAAGACCGCCGCCGGAATTGCCGGGGTTGATCGCTGCATTTGTCTGCAGAAGATTCATTGTCTTGCCGTCGATCTTGATCTCTCTGTCAAGAGCGCTGATGATACCGTCTGTAACCGTTCCTCCAAGTCTGCCGAGAGGATTGCCGATAGCGATGGCTGTCTGACCGACGCTGAGCTTTGATGAATCGCCGAAGGTCGCTGTGGTAAGTCCCTTTTCCTCGATCTTTATAAGCGCAACATCAAGTGTAGCGTCCTTGCCGATGAGCTTTGCCTTATATGTCTTGCTGTTGGTAAGCGTTACGGTGATTTCAGTAGCGTCCTCAATAACATGGTTGTTTGTAAGGATATATCCATCCTCTGAGATGATAACGCCGCTGCCTGCTGCCTGAGATACATACTGACCATAGAAAGCATCATACTGTGTGACCTCTGTTGTGATCTCTACAACAGCGTCCTTGACCTTTGCAGCAACTTCCTGAGTGGATGTCAGCTGTGTGCTGGTCTGCTCTGCTTTGTTGATGACAAGAGAGCTGTTTGACTTCGAGCTTTCAGATTTTGCAGAGGAGCTTTCAGAAGCGCTTGTTTCAGCTGTGATACTGTTTCCGCCTGCGAGATATGATCCGAGAACTCCGCCGCCTACGCCTACGCAAAGCGCAAGAGCAAGTGTACCTGCGATAAGACCGACTGTCTTTCCGCTGCCGCTCTTTTTAGCTTTCTTAGCGGGTTTTGACTGCGCTGTGTTATTATTCATAACATTGTACGGAACATTATTACCGTATGGTCTCTGGTATGCGTTCTGATAGTTCGGTGACTGATAGGTATTTGACTGATAGCCCTGCTGAGGCTTCTGAGCCTGCTG
>ONNU01000360.1 GCA_900319255.1 uncultured Eubacteriales bacterium | reverse complement strand
GTTTTGGGGTGTTTCGCACGCTGCGGCGTGCGACCAGGGGCGCCGCCCCTGGACCCTGCAGCCTTTGAAAAGGCTGGCGAAACTTTTACAATTATTTTATTACGTTGATCTTTTCTGTGTTCATATCCTCTGCGCCCAGCAGATTACATCCCTTTTCCTTTGCATAAATAATATACTCCAGCGCATCCTTTGTAATAAGCTCCCCGGGCGCAAGTATCGGTATTCCCGGAGGATAACACATTACAAATTCTGCGCATACTCTGCCTAAGGTTTCCCTGAGCGGAAGCTGTTTTTTCTCTGCATAGAAGGCTTCCTGCGGCGAGCATACAACATGAGGCTCGATATATTCATGATCCAGCATTCCGGCAGGGTCTTTTGTATACAGTCTTTTTATCTCTGACATCGCGGAGATAAGCCGCTCGATATTCAGCATGGTATCTCCCACAGAAATTATTGCAAGGATATTTCCGATATCGCCGAATTCTATCTGTATGTCATAGCGGTCTCTCAGCTTGTCATATACTTCAATGCCCGCAAGTCCGATATCTCTTGTATGGACAGAAAGCTTTGTGGGGTCGAAATCGAAGATATCATCGCCGTTGATAAGCTCTCTTGAAAAAGCATAGAAGCCGCCTATCCTGTTGATCTCCCTGATGCCGTAGGATGCAAGAGTCGTGACCTTTTCATAGATTCTTCTGCCGTTGAGGGCAAGATTCTTTCTTGAAATATCAAGGGAAGTCAGAAGAAGATAGGATGCACTGGTTGTCTGGGTGAGGTTTATCACCTGACGGACATAGCCCGGGTTGATATCCTTTCCTAAAAGCAGCACTGAGCTTTGGGTAAGAGAGCCGCCGGTCTTATGCATACTTACGGCAGCCATATCTGCGCCTACGCTCATAGCAGACAGGGGCATATAATCGCCGTAGTAAAAATGAGTGCCGTGAGCTTCGTCAACAAGCACCTTCATTCCCGCGTTATGCGCAAGCTTTACGATCTCTCTGAGATTGGAGCATACGCCGTAGTAGGTGGGGTTATTCACAATGATGGCTTTTGCATCCGGGTTTTCATCTATTGCCTTTTTAACAGAGCTTACGGACATTCCGAGAGGTATGCCCAGTCTTTTATTTACTCCGGGATTGACATAGACCGGAACGGCGCCGCAGATGATAAGCGCATTGATGCTGCTGCGGTGGACGTTGCGGGGCATTATTATCTTGTCGCCCCGCTTGCAGACGCTCATTACCATAGTCTGCACAGCGCTGGAGGTGCCATTGACCATAAAAAAAGCATGAGCAGCTCCGAAGGCGTCCGCCATAAGCTCCTCTGCTTCCTTTATTACGCTGACAGGGTGACATAGATTATCCAGCGGCTTCATGGAATTTACATCAATGCTCATGCACTGCTTTCCGAGAAATTCCAGAAGCTCCGGATTACCCTTACCCTGCTTGTGTCCCGGTACATCAAAGGACACTATTCTGTTTTCTCTGTATTCACTCAGTGCCTCATAAATCGGCGCTCTGTTCTGATCAAGCTTCATTTATCAGTCCTCGTTATATACGTTTGTACCGCTGAAAATCTCGATCATTTCCCTTCTGAGACTGTTTGAGATAGCAAGCCTTTCCTTGGGTGAGATCTCATAGACATCGGTTTTGAATAAATAGTTCTGTAACTCCAGCTCTTTGATGAGCATTTGTGTATGGAAGATATTTGCCTGATAGACATTTATATCCACGGTATCATATCTTTTGAGCGTTTCAGCCTTGATATAATCCTGTATCGAGGTTATCTTATGGTCGATGAAAAGCTTCTGACCGTCCTGATTTCTTGTAAAGCCTCTGACACGGTAGTCGATGGTGATGATATCGGAATCAAAGCTGTCGATAAGAAGATCCAGCGTATTGAGAGGGGAGATGGTACCGCATGTTGATACATCAATATCAACTCTGAAGGTAGCGATAGCATTTCCCGGATGATATTCCGGATAGGTATGGACAGTGACATGGCTTTTATCAAGATGAGCAGCAACGGATTCTTTTTTCTGAGCGATGAGCCAGCTGCCGGTATTGCAGGAGGGATCCACCTTTTCGGGAAGTCCCTTTTCGGAGATCAGCAGTGTAACGCTTGCACCCTGGGGATCATAATCCTGCTTTGAAATATTCAGCACCGAAGCGCCGATCATTTCAGTTACCTGACAAAGAATATTTGTAAGGCGTTCGGAATTATACTGCTCGTCGATATAAGCGATATAATCCTTCTGCTCGCGTTCAGTCTTAGCGTAGCAAACGTCATATATATTGAAGCTCAGGGTCTTTGTAAGATTATTAAATCCGTATAGTCTCAGTCTTTTATCCAATTTAAGATCACTGCCTTTTATCTATATTCTGTGCTGACAGAGCGATTTTACTCTGAAAGCTTTTTCATTATCATATTTGCGCACATATAGACATTTCCGCCGCCGATCGTAAGAATAAGATCATCAGCAGAAGCCTTCTGCGTAACGTAATCGGTGATCTCCTCAAAGGTCTTGAACCATACGCAGCCGTCAATTTTATCTGCAAGATCCTTGGCGTAAATATTATAGGTATTGGTCTCCCTTACAGGAAGTATCTCGGAGAGGATGCAATGATCTGCAAGAGAAAGCACCTCTGCGAATTCATTCAGGAATTTATATGTTCTTGAGAAGGTATGGGGCTGGAATATAGCCCATACATTTTTATATCCCATGCTCATTGCTGTGGTAAGAGTAGCCCTCAGCTCTGTGGGGTGATGAGCAAAGTCATCTGCAACGGTAATGCCCTTGGGCTTTCCGAGAATCTCAAATCTTCTGTGAGCGCCCTTGAAGCTTTCAAGCGCCTTTGCAGCGCCCTTGGGGTTAACGCCCATTGTAATAGCAGCCGCAGCTGCTGCCAGCGCATTCATGACGTTGAACTTGCCGGGAACAGAAAGCCTTACGGAAGCCACAGCCTTGCCCTCATGGATGATATCGAAGGTCTCGCAGATATCGAAGGCGGTGATCTCAGCGCGGAAGTCATTATTCTGACCGAAGCCGAAGGTAATGACCTTTTTGCCCTTTTTCTCCATATCCTTAACGCAGTCCATGGTGTTTGCGTCATCGCCGTTGACGACCAGTATTTCAGAGGTCTGATCTGCAAATTTTGTAAATGACTCTTTGATCCTGTCGAGGGTGCCGAAGTAATCGAGATGATCCTCGTCAACATTGAGGATAACGCTGACAGCCGGCCACATATGGAGGAAGGTATCAACATATTCGCAAGCCTCACAGACGATGATATCAGAGCTGCCCACACGGCTGTTTCCGCCGATAAAGGGGAGCTTTGCGCCGATTATGGCAGTGGGGTCAAAATCTGTCATTGTAAAGATCTGGGTAAGCATGGAGGTGGTAGTGGTTTTGCCGTGAGTACCGCAGACAGCGACTGATTTCTTGAATTTCTCAACGACTGCGCCGAGCATGATACAGCGCTCCACAGCTCTTATATTATGCTCCTTGGCAGAAACAAGCTCAGGGTTATCCAGCTTGACAGCGGCGGTATATACAACAAGATCAGCGCCTATGACATTTTCCGGGAAATGACCCATTGTTACGGGTATACCCGAGGATCTGATCCTTTCAAGAGTATCCGATTCAGCCATATCAGAACCGGTGATCTCAAAGCCTTCATTATGGAGTATTTCTGCCAACGGACACATTCCTGAGCCGCCGATTCCGACAAAATGGATCCGTTTTACATTATCAAGCAGGTGTTCGTAATTTGTTACCACAAAAAGCACTCCCAATCATAAAATAAAAATACAGCAGCCGGCTTTTTCACCGGCTTTGCCGAACCTGAAAGGACAGCTCAGAAAACTCATGAGCAGCGTATTTTCCTGAGTTACGGCAAAATGAATTCAGTTTTCCATTACACATTATATTATTTATTACGGGAAAAATAAAGTCATAATTCAAAAATTCTGCATTATTATGATAATTACATCATAAAACCCGGAAAAATTGCATATTACGACCATAAAACCACTGTATTACATTATATAACAGTTTTCCCGATATTTCAATATGTTTTTGCCCCCGGCGCCGGCGTGCTGCCGGTGTCAAGATCTCGTGGGCAGTTTCGGACAAAGCGTTACTTTCGTTCTCGCGTGTTATAGTTGGGTGGTGGGAACAATCTTTTCTGGAGCCAGCTCCTAAGCAGTCCCAGAATTATTTTACACGATTTCGGCGTGCCGTCGGGGGCAAAATCGTGGGGCAGTTTCGGACAAAGCGTTACTTTCGTTCTCGCGTGTTATGAAGGGAACTTTCGGCAATAGAATTAAAGAAGTGTGAGGAGCTTGTTGAGAAAACTGCTCAGGCGCTGGATCTCTGATCTTTCGGAGGATCATTCCATGAAAAAATGGCGGCAGACGTATCTTGTTACGGCTGCCGCTATTTCCTGCGTGGATCAGAATATAATAAAAAAGCCTGCCACGATGGTGACAGGTCTTTCAGTGGAGCGGATGACGAGGCTCGAACTCGCTACCTCAACCTTGGCAAGGTTGCGCTC
>ONNU01000029.1 GCA_900319255.1 uncultured Eubacteriales bacterium | reverse complement strand
GAGGTAAAGCCCGAGCCTGAAAAGGCCGAGACACCTGTTGAGGTAAAGCCCGAGCCTGAAAAGGTTGAGACACCTGTAGAGGTAAAGCCCGAGCCGGAGAAGGTCGAGACACCTGTTGAGGCAGTCCCCGAGCCGGAGGAACCGCCATTTATATTCGAGCGTGATTCAGGCATTGTATTTGAGACACCGGATACATATTTTGCGCAGCCGATCATACCTAAGGAAGGAATACTGACGGTGATACCTGCGCTTGAAAGCGTTAATGCGGATGAATACAATAAGAAGTTTGAGGCGATACTCAGCGGCAAGGTACAGGCTGAGCCGGAACCGCTGATACAGTATGACAGCGCTCCTGCACCGGATGCGCAGCAGAAGGAAAAGCCGGAAGCAGAGCCGGAAACACCCCCTGAGCCGCCGGCAGACCCGCCTGCAGCTCCTCCCGCAGAACCGGCAGCGCAGCCGCAGGAAAAGCCTGCAAAGCCGAAGAAAAACAAAAAGCATCATGGAAAAAAGCGCGAGACAGAGATAGAATTCTATAGTGAGGACGGAGAGGATAATACCCTTGATCCATTTGCTCCCGGTTCCGGAGAGATACCGCTGAAGGATCTTGAACCGAAATCAAACGATTCACTCGGCTCCAAGCTCAAAAAGTCATTAGGAAAAATATTCACTACTCCGGATGGAGAGGAATGATCGGAGGTTATTATGTCAGATATACTTATCAAGAATGTTCACATTATAGATCCCGTCAATAATACAAACGGTCCCGGAGATATATTTATAAAGAACGGCGTATTTGCCGACCCCGAATCTGCAGAGGGCAATGTGGAGATAATCAACGGCGCAGGTCTCAGAGCAGCTCCCGGACTTGTAGATCTTCATGTACACCTGAGAGATCCCGGACAGACGGAAAAGGAGGATATCCTTTCCGGCTGCGCCGCAGCTGCTGCGGGAGGAGTAACAAGCCTTCTTGCGATGCCCAATACCGTTCCTGCGGTAGACACAGCGGAAACAGTACGCTATATCAAGGAAAAGGCAAAGGCTGCCGATGCTCATGTGTATGTGACCGGCGCAGTCACAAAGGGACTTGAGGGACATGAGGCTACCAATATCGACGCTTTGTATGAAGCAGGCATCGACGCGCTTTCAGATGACGGCAAGCCGGTGCTGGATACCGCTATCCTTGCAGCCGCAATGAAAAAGGCAGCCGAGCTTGGCATCCCGGTAACAGCCCACTGTGAGGATCCCTATCTTGCAGGCGGCAAGGTAAACGAGGGTGCAGTATCCGAGAAATTAGGCGTAAAGGGAATGCCCGCAGCCGCAGAGGACGCAGGCACAGCAAGAGAGCTTGCGCTTGCTGCATCCTATGACCTTCCCATACATATCTGCCATGTGAGCACCAGAACTTCCATGGAAATGATCCGTGATTTCAAAAAGCGCGGCATCAAGGTAACTGCTGAAACAGCTCCCCATTACCTGATGTTCACAGAGGAGGAGCTTCTGAACAGAGATGCAGACTTCCGCATGAATCCTCCGCTGAGAACGGATGATGATGTAAGAGCGATGATGGAGGGTCTGAGAGACGGCACTATTGATGCCATCGCTACTGACCACGCTCCCCATACACCGCAGGAAAAGCAGGATTTTGAAAATGCGCCCAATGGCGTTATCGGCATGGAGACCTCCTTTGCAGCCGCATATACAGCGCTTGTAAAGGGCGGCGTAATGAGCGAGACCGACCTTATCCGCAAGATGTCCTGCAACCCCGCATCAATTTTAGGTATCGACGCAGGAACAATGTATATCGGCGCGCCGGCAGACCTGTTCCTTTACAGGATCCAGGACTGGACGGTAGACCCGAAAAAGCTTCACGGCAAATCAAGGAATACCCCCTTTAAGGGACAGACCCTTGCTGCAAAGGTAAAGCTTACTATCTGCGGCGGAAAAATAGTATTCAAGGATGTATAAGGAGAGATAAAGATGTCATTTGACAGACTTATAAAAAATATAAAAGAAAAGCAGAACCCCACAGTTGCCGGACTTGATCCCAAGCTTGATTATATCCCTTCATATATCAAGGAAGCGGCTTTTGCAAAATACGGCAAGAATCTTGAAGGAGCGGCTGAGGCGCTTTATGAGTTCAATAAGGGACTTGTCGACGCTCTTTGCGATATCGTCCCCGCAGTAAAGCCTCAGGCTGCATATTATGAGATGTACGGCTGGTACGGTGTGCGCACCCTGGAGAAAACCATCGCTTACGCAAGAGAAAAGGGTATGTTCGTTATCACCGACGCAAAAAGAAATGATATCGGCACAACAATGCAGGCTTATGCAAAGGCTCATATCGGAACCACTGAGGTGGAGGGCGAAAGCTTTACTCCCTTCGGCGCAGATGCTGTGACCGTCAACGGCTATCTTGGCACAGACGGAATTAAGCCTCTGCTTGAGATCTGCAAGAATGACGATAAGGGTATATTCGTGCTTGTAAAGACCTCGAACCCCTCGTCAGGAGAGCTTCAGGACAGAGTTCTTGACGACGGCAGCACTGTCTACAGAACAATGGGCAATATGTGTGAGGCATGGGGCAGCGATGTTATGGGCGAAAGCGGCTATTCAGGCGTAGGCGCAGTTGTTGGCGCTACCTATCCCGAGCAGCTGGGGGAGCTGAGAAAGGCTCTTCCGCATACCTTCTTCCTTGTACCCGGCTACGGCGCACAGGGCGGCGGCGCAAAGGATGTAGCGCCGGCATTTGATGAAAACGGCATCGGCGCAGTTATCAATTCATCAAGAGGAATAATGTGCGCATGGCAGAAAGAGGGCTGCGAAGAAAAGGATTATGCCGCAGCAGCAAGAAGAGAAGCTGTCCGCATGAGAGATGAGATAGTTTCCTATATCGGAGAGATAAGATAAAGAAAATCATGCGCGCAGCTTGAAAAATGAAGCGTCAGCTCAGGACATCCGGAGATATCCGGAGATGTAAAAAACGGAGGAATTATGAAAAAAACAGCGATCGCAACTGATACCAACAGCGGTATTACCGCCGAGGAAGCAGAGCAGCTGGGGATTTTTCTGCTCCCCATGAAATTCAATGTCAACGGCACCGATTATACCGAGGGTGTTGATATATATTATAAAGACTTCTATAAGATACTTGCAGACAGCAAGACTCAGGTGTCCACCACACAGCCCTCTCCCGGAGAGCTTACACAGTTCTGGAGAGATATTCTTGAAGAATATGACGAGCTGGTGTATATCCCCATGTCGTCAGGTCTTTCAAGCTCCTGCCAGACCGCAACACTTCTTGCGCAGTCAGATTTTCAGGGACGTGTTTTTGTTCCGGATAACAGACGAATCTCCGTGACTCAGTATCAGTCGGTGATAGATGCAATGGATATGGCAAAGGCAGGAAAAGAGGGCAAGGAGATACTCAGGATACTTGAAGAGGATGCTTCACAATCCAGCATATATATCATGGTCAATAAGCTCACCTATCTCAAAAGAGGCGGCAGAGTTACAGCGGCAGGCGCTCTTATCGCAAATGTCATGAACCTCAAGCCCGTTTTGCAGATACAGGGAGCGAAGCTTGACGCTTTTGCAAAATCCAGAGGAACAAAAAGCGCCAAGAAAACCATGATCGAAGCCATGAAAAATGATTTTGAGCAGCGCTTCCCGGAGCTTGTAAAAAGCGGTAAAATGACGCTTCATGTTGCATATTCCGATATGAAGCTTTTTGAGATCGAAACATGGATCAGCGATGTAAAGGAAGCCTTCCCCGATTTTGAGATACATTCAGCTCCGCTTTCACTGAGCATAGGCTGTCATATCGGTCCGGGATCGCTTGCTATTGCCTGCGCAAAGAGATCAGTATGATACAGCTCAGGAGAACAGCAATGTTTTTATCCCGATGCATACAAGCACAGCTCCTCCGATGAGGCGCGCCGCTGAGGGCTGCAGCCTGCTCAGCTTCATCCCGAGCAGATAGCCCGCAAAGGAAATGCAGAAGGTAATAAAACCGATCATCAGTACCGCTGTAATTATCTCAGCGGTACTTTTTGCACCTGTGGCAGCGGGGAGGGTGATGCCTGTTGTAAGGGCGTCAATGCTGGTGGCAAGGGCGATAAGCAGCAGGGCGCGCAGGCTGAAAGCAGAGCTGTTTATGCCCATAGGCTTTCTGCTGTCGAGCATCATTTTTATCCCGAGAAAAGAGAGGATCCCGAAGGCGAGGACATTTTCTATCCCGCCGACAGCCTCAGCCCCTACCCTGCCGATAGACCACCCCAGCAGCGGCATGAACATCTGAAATACCGAAAAGCACCCGGCAGTCACAGCGGCAAGCCGAAGCTTTCTTGTACGGTCAAACGACCCGTAAAGCGCCGCCGCCGCAAAAGCATCCTGAGCCACAGCAGCCCCGATAAGAGAAACAGTAAAATAATTCAATTTCGCAAACACCTCCATAGGCTATAAAAATGGAAAATTGTAAATTGTAAAATATGGCACCGGCAGAATCTCTTAGCTTTGAGCTATACTCTGCCTCTATAAACTATTATCTATAAACTGCCGCCAGGTAGCGGGTTGGTGTAAAGCATTTCCGGGACTTTGATATGGATCTGGCTTTGAGGATTTTTTGTTTCCCCTTCCCATCCAACTATAACACGCGAGAGCGAAAGTAACGCTATTTCCGAAACTGCCCCCGCGATTTTGACCCCGGCGGCACGCCGGCGGCGGCGTTCGTGTAAAATAATTCTGGGAGTTTTTGAAGGAGCCGGCTCAGAAAATATTTGTTTCCCCTTACCACCCAACTATAACACGCGGAAACAAAAGTGACGCTTTGTCAGACCTGTCCCGCGATTTTGACACCGGCGGCACGCCGGCGCCGGTTGCAAAATGGGACGCGGTATGTTATTATAATTGTATTTTGATGAAGCGGAAAAAATTCCTGAAAAACGGGGTAAAAGGGACGATGGGGGAGGAGAAAAAGAGACCTCCGGGAAAAGAAAGAACGAAAAATGAAATAAACAGCGGGAGTGATATAATGAAAGAAAATAACGTAAATGCTGAGGAGCTTCAGCGCCAGCAGCAGTATATAAGTCAGCTTGAGGACATACTGTATCTTCGGGCAGGAAATAAGCAGCCGGCGGCATTTGTCCGCACCTATGGCTGCCAGCAGAATGTAGCGGACAGCGAAAAGCTCAAGGGTATGCTTGAACAGATGGGCTGCGCTCTGACTGAGGACAAGACCGAAGCCGATATCATCATCTTCAACACCTGCGCAGTCAGAGAGCACGCAGAGGATCGTGTATTCGGAAATGTAGGCGAGCTGAAAGCGCTCAAAAAGAAAAAGCCGTCACTGCTCATCGGTCTTTGCGGATGCATGATGGAGCAGCAGCATATTGCCGAAAGGATTCACCGCAGCTTTCCCTATGTAGGACTGGTTTTCGGTACCCATGTAATACACAGGTTCCCCGAGCTTGTATATAATGCAGTGACCGGGGGAAAAAGGCTGATCGAAAGAGGAACGGATGACGGACAAATCTATGAGGGTCTGCCGCTGCACCGTGACGGAAGCTTCAAGGGATGGCTGCCTATAATGTACGGCTGCGATAATTTCTGCACCTACTGCATCGTCCCCCATGTCAGAGGACGTGAGCGCAGCCGCCTTCCCGAAAATATCATCAGCGAAGCCAGAGAAATGGTCAGAGCCGGCTATAAGGACATAACCCTGCTGGGACAGAATGTCAATTCATACGGAAAAGGGCTGGACACAGATATCAGCTTTGCGCAGCTTCTCAAAAGCGTAGCGGAGATCGAGGGAGATTTCCGTGTGCGCTTCATGACCTCACATCCCAAGGACGCTTCAAAGGAGCTTATAGATGTCATGGCGTCAAACGATAAGATCTGCAATCATCTTCATCTGCCCTTCCAGTGCGGCAGCGACCGTGTTCTCAAACAGATGAACCGCCGCTATACAAGAGAAAAATATCTTGAAATAGCGGATTATGCAAAAAGCAGAATACCTGATCTTTCACTGACCAGTGATGTTATAGTAGGCTTTCCGGGAGAAACCTATGAGGAATTCTGCGAGACCCTGGATCTTATCAGGAGAGTGAAATTCACCTCGCTTTTCACCTTTATCTATTCACCCAGAGTAGGAACTCCGGCTGCAAAATTCCATGACCCCGTTTCCCATGATGAAAAGGCAAAATGGCTCGGGGAGCTTCTGAAGGTACAGGAGGAGATAGCCGCTGAGCGCTGCGCCGGAATGGTAGGCAACAGTTATCGTGTGCTTGTGGAGGAACAGGCAAGAGAAGGCGTGCTGAATGCAAGAACCGCAAATAATATAGTAGTGGAAATAAACGAAGCCCCCGGCCTTATCGGAACCTTCCGGCAGGTCGAAATAACCGAAGCAAGAAACTGGATTTTGAGGGGAAAGGTCAGGAATTAGGAATTTGGAGTCAGGTATTAAAGGGAAGTCTCCGTTCCTTGCTTCCTCTTGTTAATCTGAGAGGTTACACTAAATCACTAACCACTAACCCATTACAATAAATTAATCAAAAGGAGAAAATAAAATGGAAAACAAGGATATTATTGAGATCACAAGAGAGCTGGGCAGACAGCTGCAGAAAGAGGAATGTTATATTGTATATCAGGCTGCAAAGCAGGCAGCAGATGAGGATGAGGAGCTGCAAAGGCTTATCGAGGAATTCGGCAATGTCCGTGAGGAGATCTCCGCGGAGACCTCAAAGGACGAGGATGACAGAGACAACGCAAAGATCAGACAGCTCAATGAAAATATGCGCAAGGTCTATGCAAAGATCATGACAAATGAAAGAATGATCTGCTATAACGATGCAAAGGACGCATATGATGTACTGATGAACCGTATCACAGCGATAATCAAGCAGTGCGCAGAGGGTGAGGATCCCGATACAACGGATTATCTTCCCTCATGCACAGGCAGCTGCGGCAGCTGCGGCGGATGCGGCTGAGCGGTCTGCCGGAATGGGTATGCCTGCAGACGGCGCATACCGGAAAATGCCAGAAAATAAAAAGGAGAACGCAAAATGAAGGAGAAGCAGGAGATCCTGTCACCGCTGATGCAGCAGTATCTCAGCGTAAAGGAACAGAATAAGGATGCCATAGTTTTCTTCCGTGTGGGGGATTTTTATGAGATGTTCTTTGAAGATGCAAAGACAGCTTCAAGAGAACTGGAGCTGACCCTGACAGGCAAGGAATGCGGACTCAAGGAACGCGCTCCCATGTGCGGCGTTCCCTTTCACAGCTATGAGACCTATGCCGCGCGGCTTATCGCAAAGGGCTATAAGGTAGCGGTATGCGAGCAGACAGAGGATCCGTCCCAGGCAAAAAAGCTTGTAAAGCGTGAGGTCATAAGGATAATAACCCCGGGAACGGTCATGGAGCAAAGTATGCTTGAGGACGGCAGCAATAACTTTATCGCTTCCGTTTTCACAAGAAAGGATCAGACCGGGCTTGCCTTTTGTGACGTATCAACGGGCGAGCTTTATGCCACAGCCGCGCAGGCAGAGGACGCAGAAGCCTTTATCAAGGATGAGCTTCTGAAATACAGCCCCAGCGAGCTTGTTATCGGCGGCGATACCGTAGGCTTCCGCACCTTGGGGACATTTATCAAGGATAAGCTTTCGGCTTGTGTCAATATGCTTGACGATGAGGATTTTTCATACAGCGATGCCTGTGAAAGGCTGAAAAAGCAGTTTGACGGAAAAACACCTGAGGAGCTGGGCATAGGAGATAAGCCGAACGCCGTATCAGCGGTGGGAGCGCTGCTTCTGTATCTATCACGCACCCAGAAGGGCGGGATGCAGAGGATAAACGGCATCGAGGTATACAGCGGCGAGCAGTATGTGCATCTTGATTATAATACCCGCCGTAATCTTGAACTGACGGAGCCGCTGAACAGCCGGAATAAAAACGCTTCGCTGCTTGCTGTGCTTGATAAGACCCGCACATCAATGGGAAAGCGTCTGATAAAAAGCTATATCGAAAAGCCCCTTGTGAGCATCGGCAGGATAACCCGCCGCCAGGCAGCAGTGGGGGAGCTTTATGACAATATAATGATGCGCACCGAGCTGAGGGATGCGCTTTCGGGAATGAACGATATCCAGCGTGTCATCACAAGGATAGTATACGGTTCTGCAAATGCCCGGGAGCTGCGTTCATTGTGCGCTGCGCTGCGCCGTCTGCCGGAGGTGCGCAAAAGCGTAGAGCCTGCACGATGCAGACTGCTTCACGAGCTGTATACAAAGATAGATCAGCTTGAGGATATAGCTGATCTTATTGATAATTCCATAGTAGACGAACCGCCCTTTTCAGTGCGTGAGGGCGGAATGATAAGGGAAGGCTGTTCGGATGAGCTTGACGAGCTGCGCGACGATATGAACGGCGGCAGCGAGCATCTTGCAAGGATAGAGGCAAGAGAGCGTGAAAAAACAGGCATTCCCAAGCTGAAAATAGGCTATAACCGTGTATTCGGCTATTATATCGAGGTCACAAACTCCTATAAGGAAATGGTTCCCGATACATATATCCGCAAGCAGACCCTGACCAATGGAGAGAGGTATATCACGGAAGAGCTGAAAAACCTTGAACGCCGCATACTTGGCGCAAAGGACAGGGCAAACGAGCTTGAATATGCGATATTTGAAAAGATAAGAAAATCGGTAGCCGAAGCCTCAGTCCGCATTTCCGAAACAGCCTCAGCCGCAGCGGAGCTTGATGTGCTTGCATCGCTGGGACAGGTAGCGGCGGATAATAATTACTGCTGCCCGGTTATGAAAAATGACGGCTCGGTAAGGATAAAGGACGGCAGACATCCTGTTGTTGAAAGGCTTATTGAAAACGTTCAGTTTGTACCGAATGACACAGAGCTTGACCTGAACGAAAACCGTGTAGCAATAATCACCGGTCCGAATATGTCCGGTAAATCCACATATATGCGCCAGACAGCCCTTATCGTTCTGATGGCGCAGATAGGAAGCTATGTTCCGGCGAAAAGCGCAGAGATATCGGTCGTAGACAGCATTTTCACAAGGATAGGCGCATCTGACGACCTTTCCACAGGACAGTCCACTTTTATGGTGGAAATGAACGAGGTAGCGTATATACTGAAAAACGCCACAAAAAACAGTCTGCTTATCCTTGACGAGATAGGCAGAGGAACCTCGACATATGACGGAATGAGCATAGCCCGGGCTGTGCTTGAATATGCGGCAGATACGAAGAAATTAGGCGCAAAGACACTTTTCGCCACCCATTATCATGAGCTTACGGTTCTTGAGGATAAGATGAAGGGCGTTAAGAATTATAATATCGCAGCCATAAAGCACGGCGATGAGCTGACCTTCCTGCGCCGCATAATCAGGGGCGCTGCGGACGAATCCTACGGTGTAGAGGTGGCGAAGCTTGCAGGGCTGCCCGATAGTGTTATCGAAAGGGCGAAGAAGATACTCCGCCGGCTTGAAAGCGACGCACCGAAGCGAAAGCCTGTACGAAAGGAAGAGCCGGAGGAAATACAGATGAGCCTGATAAAGGAGCAGTCCCCGGTAGAAAAGCGCCTTTCTGAAATAGATATCAACAAGCTGACTCCTCTTGAGGCAATGAATATATTATTCGAGCTGATAAAGCTGAATAAATAAGAGCAGAATAGATCGGGTGTGAAAAAATGGGTGTTATCAATGTTTTGCCAAAGAATATCGCTGAGCTGATCGCAGCCGGCGAGGTAATAGAAAGACCCGGCTCCGTAATAAAGGAGCTGGTAGAAAACAGCATAGATGCAAAAGCCAGAAATATAACCGTTGAGATACAGGCAGGCGGAATACAGTATATGCGCGTCACAGATGACGGAACGGGAATACCCTCATCCGATGTCAGGACAGCCTTTCTGCGCCATGCCACAAGCAAGGTTACACGGGCTGATGATCTTGACGCAATAGGAACACTGGGCTTTCGCGGAGAAGCACTTGCATCGGTCTGCGCAGTATCAAGGACAGAGGTTCTGACGAAATACTATGACGAGGACAACGGCACCCGCTGTGTAATGGAAGGCAGCGAGGAAAAGGTTTTCCAGCAGACCGGCTGTCCCCAGGGCACCACAATAATAGTCCGTGATCTGTTTTATAATGTCCCCGCAAGGATGAAATTCCTCAAGCGTGATGTCAGCGAAGGAAATGCAGTATCCGTGCTTATGGACAGAATGGCGCTTTCCCATCCGGAGATAAGCTTCACCTTTATCCGTGACGGCAAGCAGGTCATGAAGACCCAGGGCGACGGAAAAACAGAAAGCGCAGTTTACCAGATCTTCGGCAGAAGCTTTTTTGAAAGTCTGATGCCCGTATCTTATACCCGTGACGGAATAACCGTCAAGGGCTATGTTACAAAGCCGGAAGCCTCAGTCAAGGCGAACCGCAGTATGCAGATATTTTTTATCAACGGCAGATTCGTCCGTTCAAAGACGGCAATGGCAGCGCTTGAAGCGGCGTACAAGGGCAGCATAATGGTAGGGAAATACCCCTGCTGTGTGCTGATGCTGGATATGAATTGCTCGATGCTGGATGTAAATGTCCATCCGGCAAAGCTTGAAGTGCGCTTTACCAATGAAGCGCCGGTTTATCAGGCAGTTTATCACGGTGTAAAAAGCGCAGTGATGCAGTATGACACCCGCCGGGAAAGCGAGCTTTACGGCGAAGCATCCTACAGCGACCCGAAGCTCCTGACCCCGCCGGTAGACAAGGCGACCCAGCTGGGCTTTTCCTACGGTACGCAGAAGGCGGAGCGCAAATTTGAAGCCAGCGGATATTTTCGTGATCTTACGGATATCATGAAGCTTTCAAAATATGAGGACAAGCACCTTCCCTCAGCCGAATCAAGAAAGCTGCAGTCAAAAAGGCTGATGGAGCTTTCGGGGCTGACGGAATCTGACCCCATCGTTCTGATAGACGACGGAACGGGAGCTGAAAAGGTACGCAGCGACGAGCTGTTTTCAGTCGATCCGGCAGAGCTTTTCGGCGCGCAGAAAAATGCCCCCGAAGCTCCCGCATCATCGGACGAGGAAAACGAGGACGAAGCTATATCACTTCATTTCCCCCCGAAGCCTGCTCCTGCGCAGGAAAAAGCCCCCGTCCCCGAGCCTTCCCCTGAACCTGAACCGGAGCAGGAGCCGGAGCCTGCGGATGAACCTGAAACAGAGCCTGAAACAGCGGAAGAGCAGCCATGTGAGCCTGAGCAGACAACATCAGTAAGCGACAAGCCTGTAAGCATTGTAGACGAGGATAAGCGCGAAGTCCCCATACGCTATATCGGCGAGATCTTTTCGACCTATATCATCATAGAATACGGACCGGAGCGGATAATGGTGATCGACAAGCACGCAGCGCATGAAAGGCTGCTGTATGAAAGGTTAAAGGGCAGAAAGGACGGTCTTGCGTCCCAGATGCTGCTGGAGCCGGTATCGGTAACGCTTGAAAAGGACGAGGTAGAAACGGTTATGGAGAACCGTGAGATGCTGATGGAAGCCGGCTTTGAAGCCGACCAGTTCGGCGAGCGCACGATACTGATAAGAAGCGTCCCCATAATGATGGAAAGCGCTGATATAACAGAGAGCTTTTCCGAGATAGCGGAATATCTCCGCCGGCATAAGAAGCTGATGCTTTCGGAAAAGATGGAATGGATATATGCGAACACAGCCTGCCGCGCAGCAATAAAGGGCGGCAACAAAAGCCATCCGGAGGAGCTTATAGAGCTTGTTCTGACGCTGGAAAACAACCCTGAGATAAGATACTGTCCGCACGGCAGACCGATATATTTCTTTATGAAAAAGTATGATATTGAAAAGATGTTCGGAAGGTTAGGGTAAGCGTCTGGTCGGAAACCGGAAATCCGTTAATCATTTCCCACCTGATTCCTATTTATAATAATTCCATACGTATTAACT
>ONNU01000008.1 GCA_900319255.1 uncultured Eubacteriales bacterium | reverse complement strand
GTCAGCAAGCGCAGCCGCATTGCATATAAAGGAACAGTAGCCGTTTGTATTCAGCTCGGAGCGGTTACTCACGGTGATACTATCCGGCGAGATCTGCCCAGCATAGGCGCAAAGTCCGAGAGAGAGCATTGTTGCCGTCATCATAAAAGCGCTGAAAATTCTTATCAATTTTTTCATTTTATCACCTCCCTATTTATTATTTCCTGATTTGCTTTGATTTTTATTGTTATTTTTTTGAATTGTTTTTTATAGAAGGGTCATAGAGTTATTGAATAATAAATCTGAAAAAAATAAAAGCCGGTGAATTTTTGTGTTCACCGGCTTTCTTACCCTATCCGTCCGTCATTTTCTCGCTGCGCTTTGAAAATGACTGGTTTGTGCGGCGGGAAAGTTATTCCCTATTCTCTGTTCTCTACTTCTGCCTCCCTCCTCGAGGCAATGCTGTCAACTTAGCAATATTTTTATGCCTGTCTGCTTTTCATCATTCCGTATTATTCAGCAAATTACGGCACGCAAGGAATATCCCTGCAGATACTATAATATTCCATACAAGCACCGGCGCACCTAACAGCGTGGATGCGATATATCCGAAGCTTCCTGCAAAGCTCGACAATACGACCAGCCCTACTACTATACCCGGCAGCGCTGTCAATACGATCATTGATATATAGAATGTGATAAATATACCGCCTGTGCTGTCAACGCCTACAAGACGCTGGGCAAGTATATTTGCGGCTATGTACAATGTACCGAAGCTTCCGTATGTCAGCATGGATACGATGATATCCACCGGATGCCCCCCTGCGAATATGCACATCAGCCCGAAGGTTATTATTCCGTCAGTAAAGGGCTTGATAATACCCGTTGCCGCTGCCATTACAAGCTTTTTTACTGCGCCGTCCGGTATCAGATAGATATAGGGTTTATTCAGCTCCTTTACCCAGTCGCCGGATGCGCTGAAAAAGAACTGTACATATGCAAGTATCACCGTTGCGGCAAGATAGATTATTGTGGGCTCGATATCAGGCTTTGCCTGCTTTATTCCGAAGCATATTACCATACTTACAAACAGCAGCACAAAGGTATTGATATTGAAAAACATAAAGCGTGAGCGTCTGCTGCCCTCGAGGATATGCTTATGAAAGATCGCTGATGCGCCCTTTCCTCTTTTTATGCCCCTTTTGCGCAGCTTTATCTGCTTATTGCCCATCATTACCTTATCGGAGAATTTTCCCTCACGGACAGCTTCTCTGAAATCCTGATAGCTTTCAGCCTGCGACAGTACATCCTCATAGAAATCCAGCTTCGTCCGCACAAGCACAACAATACTTGCAGCGGCAGTTATCAGCGTCAGCGAACCAAATACGATCATCTTCACCATATTCAGCTCCAGCACCCCGAATACAAGCCCGTGCATCCATCCGATAAAGGGAATATAATTCAGCATCGGAAGAGAGACGGCTGAAAATATTGTCTCAACGGAGATACCATGGATAAAGGAATATATTATCACTGTGCCGAGAGCTGAAAAAGCCAACACATAGATAATATATTTCATTACCATTGCCCGCACGGGGTGCATACTTGCAAGGCAGAATATCATCAATGTGATAAGCTGCACCATTATCAGCATCAGGACTATCCCCAGCAGCAGCAATACGGTCTGCGCAGGGGTCATGCTGAACATCTTTATCAGCACACCGCCGTAGGCTGCAAAGGTTATTACCAGAAGTATCATTGATGCAAGCTGACGTCCCACGCCGTAGACAAGCACCTTTTTCGGCGATATGGGGGCTACGAACAGATTATTCACATCGCTCAGGGAAAAGAAGCTTGTTCCGGAGCTTAGTCCCTTGAGCATGACCGGGATGCTTATAAAAAACAGCACCGCAAGATACGCTCCCGACAAAAGTCTGGGGTCGCTCCATACCTCTGATTCATTCAGCTCATCTCCGACGGTATAGCCTCTTATGGCTCCGTACAGCATCGTTACTGCCACAAACGCATACAAAAGGAATTTCAGCGGATGGCGGAAGGTATCAATTATTTCATTTTTAACGGTTTTTCTCAGAAGATACGACATCTCTCCCAAGGCTGTCACTTCCTTTTACTGTTGTAAGCTATAAGATCAAAAAACCTCTCCGTCACGGCACTTCGGCACCGCTGCCCCCCTCGGTGATATTGAAGAACAGCTCTTCAAGGTTTTCTCCGCTTTCTTCAACAAATTTTCTTGTCCTTTCGGCTTCGATACGTCCGTTCATCATTATGAATACCTTATCCCAGATATCCTCGACGCTTTCAAGCATATGTGTGGAAATGATTATGGTCGTACCCTTTTTCTTCATTTCCGCAAGCATGGCTTTAAGCTCCTTTATCGCGTGGGGATCAAGTCCCACAAGAGGCTCGTCAAACAGCACTACCTTCGGCTCTATCAGCAAAGCGCAGCATATGCTTATCTTCTGCTGCATACCCTTTGACAGTTCCTTGCCCAGCTTATCACGCTTATCCGTAAGCTCCAGCCGGCGCATAAGCTCCTCTGCCCTGCTTTCCCAGTTTTCAAGGCTGTATGCCCGGGCAATGAATTCCATATGCTCCCACACCGTCAGAAGATCAAAGGGCGCAGGTATCTCAGGTACATACCCCAGCACCTTCTTTGCTTCAATGCTTTTATTATTGAAGCCGCAAAGCTCTATCTCTCCTTCAAAGCGCAGAAGTCCGGCTATACATTTTATTGCAGTGGATTTTCCTGCTCCGTTAGGTCCTGCGATCACAGCCGTTTCGCCGTCGCTGACCATAAAGCTCAGATTATCATTTGCAACAAATCTATGATACTTTTTTGTAAGATGGGATACATTCAGCAATTATTTCACTTCTCCTCTTTCTTTCCCTCACGGTCACACCATTTCAATGGCAAGCTTTATCATATCGTCAAAGGTTTTCTGACGCTCCTGCGCGCTTGCGGATTCTCCGGTCAGAGGGCAGTCTGATATCGTACAGATACAAAGAGCCTTCTTTCCCAGTCTTGCCGCATTATAATACAAGGCTGCGCTTTCCATTTCCGTTGCAAGAACACCCATTTTGCGCCAGTCTGCAAGTGTGCCGGATTCATCATAGAACGTATCAGTACAAAGCAGCGTACCCACATGGACATTTATCCCAAGCTCCCTTGCGCAGTCGTCCGCCCTTCTCAGAAGCTCATAGCTTGCAGCTGCTGCCGGCGTACAGGGCAGCCCGAACTGATCGGCATAGGTGGATCTCGTACAGCTTGCAATGGCAAGGACTACATCACGGATCTTTAGCTTTTCGCTTATTGCCCCTGCCGTACCGATACGGATGATATTATCAACATCATATTCGCTGAAAAGCTCATAGGAATATATCCCCATCGAGGGCATTCCCATACCGCTTGCCATTACAGAAACCTCTTTGCCCTTATATCTTCCGGTATAGGCATACATTCCTCTGACCTCATTGACAAGCCCGGCATCTTCAAGATAGGTTTCTGCTATATATTTTGCCCTGAGCGGATCTCCCGGCATCAGGACGGTTTTTGCTATTTCGCCCTTAGCGGCGCTGTTATGCGGTGTAGGCATGATGATCTCTCCTTTGTCTGTTATTCCCCGGGCTCTTCTTCCCCGTCCTGTTCAAACTCTCCCGCCCCTTCGGTGGGGATAAGCTCGCCTGTGAGGAATTCGATAGAACGCTCGATGCTGTCCTTTGTGCCTGCCCAGTTATTGCTGCCGATACTGCGGTAGTCGGTCATGGACGCAAAATGGTGGACATCCTCTCTCAGTCGTTCAAGATAGCTTCCGGTAAGCATGGATGTGACCTCATAAAAAGCCTGATAATTCTTTCCCAGTCCCTTCTGGTCAACATTCATAAGAAGATAGAAATGTTCAAGGCAGATAAACTGCTGCTGCGCATAAAGCTGGCGGAACTCCGGCTCTGCAATCCACATTGCATGGACGATGCGCACCATATTTTCCATATTCTGCTTTATATCGCGGCAGATAAAGCAATCATGCAGCATTTCTCCGAGAGCTGCCATTTTTTTCTTATCCGGCTTTTTCGGCGCTATAGTGGGGACAAACTGCTCCGAGATCTGCTGGAGATGGCTTTCAAGAATAAGAGCGTTAGAAAGTCTTTTGCCAAGTCTGACCATCTGCTCAAAATGGCGGAAGCAGAAGCCCTGCTCATTGGTTTTTATCCTGACGCTCGGCTCCATCATAGCAGAGCCTGTGATATACTCAGCCTTTCTTTCCTCAAGCATATCCCTCATCCTGCACATAGGGCATCTGTCCTTGGGGATAAAGACGTCATTTACCGGTATACTGCAAATATTTTCCTGCATTTTCACCACTCCCGAAATCATAGTACCGGATACCGAAGACCCGGATATCGACTTTGTAAAAAATACTAATAGTATTATAACATTTTTTATTTTATTATACAATATATCTACAAAATATTTCCGCAGCTGTCGCTTTCGTCTTAGCGTGTGTTCTTTGCATGCCAGACTCTATGGATCGACTAAGCTTTTGTGATTAACCCCTCAGTCGCCTGCGGCGACAGCTCCCCTAAAGGGGAGCCTTTTCGGCGGAGTGCGGTTACCCAGAGCCTCCCCTTTAGGAGAGGAGCCGAGCAAAGCGAGGCGGAGGGGTTCTCCTATTAACCTCTCAGTCAGCTTCGCTGACAGCTCTCCTTAAAAGGAGAGCCAAGGCTCCTCGCCAACCTTCTTGCCTCCCCTTTTAAGGGGAAGTGTCACAGTGCGAAGCACTGTGACGGAGAGGTTTTACAGTGCGTTGGACAGAAAGCAGAAATCCCGCCCTGCGCCGGTCTTTCCTCGGCTCAGGACGGGATGTGCTGATTCTATTATTCTTCAAATTTCATCTGACTGTTGCTGTCCTCCATCTGCTCGGCTGCTGCCTTGATGAATTCCCTGAATAAGGGGTGAGCGTGGTTGGGACGGCTCTTGAATTCAGGATGATACTGAACTCCTATGTAAAAACGATTTGCGGGTATCTCTACAGCTTCGATAAGAAGTCCGTTGGGTGAGGTTCCGGTGAAGATCATGCCGTGCTCCTCGAACTCCCTGCGGAATTCGTTATTGAACTCGTAACGGTGACGATGGCGCTCGCTTACCTCGGGCTTGCCGTATGCGCGCTCCATTATGCTGTTCTTCTTGACCTTGCAGGGCTATGCGCCGAGACGCATCGTTCCGCCCATGTCAACTATGCCCTTCTGGTCAGGCATCAGGTCGATGACCTTATGCTTGCTGTCCGGAGCAAATTCGCCTGAATCAGCATCGGTGAAGCCAAGGACATTCCTTGCAAATTCAATTACCGCTGTCTGCATTCCAAGGCAAATGCCAAGATACGGGATATCATTCTTTCTTGCATATTCTGCCGCAATGATCTTGCCCTCAACACCGCGGTTGCCGAAGCCCCCGGGTACGAGGATACCGTCAACATCACCTAAAAGCTCATCTACTGTATATGCTGTGATAAGCTCGGTGTCGATCCAGTGAATGTCAATAAATGCTTTGTTTTCATAGCCGGCATGATGAAGCGCTTCGGCTACTGACAGATATGCATCGTGAAGCTGAACATATTTTCCGCAGAGGGCGATCTTTATGGTCTTTTCTCTTGCGCCGATCCTGTTCAGCATTTCCTGCCATTCGCTCATATCCGGCTTCGGAGCATTGATATTCAGCTCACGGCATACGATATCGCTGAAATTAGCCTTTTCAAGCATCATCGGAGCCTGATACAGTACCGGGATAGTCATGTTTTCGATAACGCAGTCGTCCTTTACATGACAGAACATTGCGATCTTCTTGAAAATGCTCTTGTCCTCGATAGGCTCATCGCTTCTGAGAACCATGATATCCGGGTTGATGCCCAGTGAACGAAGCTCCTTTGCGCTGTGCTGAGCAGGCTTTGATTTATGCTCCTGGCTTGCCTTCAGATACGGTACAAGGCAGACGTGAATAAACAGGCTGTTTTCAAGTCCTACCTCAACGCTTACCTGACGGATAGCCTCAAG
>ONNU01000016.1 GCA_900319255.1 uncultured Eubacteriales bacterium | reverse complement strand
CCCGCTGCCCCCGGAAGAAGCCAGCGGTCAGAAGAAATCATAAATAAAGGAAAAATGTAAAATCCACAATCATTTACTATTCATCCATTCCTGCCGCATGAATAAAACGAGACACAATAGCTATGAAGAATCAAAGTGCGTTTCGTCGTTTTTTACATCCCCTGTCACGATGCGCAGCGTGTGGTGGAGGGGTTATTCTATGACTTTTTGCACGGTCTGAATGGAAAATTGCAGGCACACTGAATCATAAAGGTTTCGCATCTTTGGCTGTAGGATCATATTTGCGAAGATGCCGGCTTCTCATTCAGGTAAGAATATAACAATCCACCGAACCAGCCAAGCCCCAAAAACCTCACTGATCTTCACATCCCGAACCCCTTCAGAAGCTTAGCTACACCGCCGATAACAGGAATGACCGTAAAACCAATGCAGATAATGCCGATAATAGTCGTCAGTATGATATCACGCATAAAGCCCTTTTCCCTTTTCGAGTCATAGCCGACCAGAAGAGTTGCCGCCACCGCCTGCAAAATGACCGAAACTCCGGATAATGCAAACCATATGGGCTTTGTGGCTATTTCAAGAGGCAGTCCCCGGAATAATATTTCTTCATGCGCCGGCGCTATCAGAGCGTTGATGCCCACAGCCATATTGAATAAGGTCGTAAATATTATTACTGCCCATAGAATGATGTATACTATCTTTTTGTTCATGTCTTTTTCTCCGTATCATGTCAGTATGTATGCCAAAAAAGCGGCACACAAAAGTGTACCGCTTATCGTTTTTACCTGAATTCGTTGCCGTACTCAAGAATGTAGATGGTAACATCTCTTCTGCCGAATACGCAGCATTCATCATATGTGGGATAGAACAGATCAACAAGGATCAGATTATCCATAAGTCCGCCGCCTGTATCGCCTGCAACTGCGTCACCGTAAATGACCTCGCCGTCATTGGATACGATGTAAAGCTTTGAACCATAGGGGATTATGTTGGGGTTTACTGCAACAACACCGTACTGTGCAAGACGACCTGTAGCTGTGCCTGCGCCAGGCTCTGCATAGTAAGCTGTGCCTGAACCTGTGAGAACGTCAACATATTCACGCTCAACACCGTTTGCATCAGTAAAGGTCTTGCCGTCCTCGTTAGCCTTGACCTCAGCGCCGTTCTGAGCTGTTGCAAAATGATCTACCTTTTCGGCTGTACCCTTGAGTACTACCTTGTCAACAGGCTCCTTTACGATCTCCTTGTCTATCTCCTTCTGAGAAGCAAGCTTGCCGTTGATATATGTCTTTTCAATTGTGATCTTCTGAACGCCCTTTTCGCCTTCGGTCTCAACCTTTGTATCACCCTCGAAAAGTGTTTCGCTGTCCTTGTTGACGGTCTTGAAGCCGATCTCCTTTTCGATCACGGATGTACCGACAACAGTTCTTGTAATAACGATATTTTCGTTGTTCTTGATCTCCTTGTCAAGATCAACATTGAGGCTGTCCTTGTCTGTAAGCTCGATGTTCAGATAAGCAAGTACATCGCTTACTGTACCGAGAGGAACCTTCTTGTAAAGATCCTTGCCTCTGAGGTTTATCTTTACTGAGCACCATACGATATCATTGCTGACATCTGCGGGCTCTTCATCTGATTTATCAGCAAGAGCAGGAGTTTCGTTCTTTTTAAGCTCCATTTCGACCTTGGGCTCTTGTGTTGTATTTGTTTCAAAAGCCGTGAGGACATTGTCGCCGTTCTTCTTTTCAAGAGCAACGCTCTTTATAGGAACGATAGTCTCCTTTTTGTTATTTCCAGGATCATTATCTGATACGTTTCCGACTATAACTGCGTCTTTGACCTCAAAGGTCTGAGCCAATGCTGCTACGGAAGCTGCAGCTGTCAAGCAAATTGTTCCCATTACTACAATGGATACGGCTTTCTTCAGTCTTAAAGACTTCTTACGCTTATCACTGCTCATATACAAATCTCCTTGAATTTTTGCAATGCACTATTTGCACGCTTTTTTGTGCATTGATATATTTTGCATGATGTTATTATAATCTACCGAACGCAAAACGTCAACCAAATATTCATGTTGAAATTTGTACAAAATAACGAAGCACAATTCAAATTTCGGTATTTTCCAACTTTTTTTATCAAATTATATTTCCCATTCAGAAATAAAAACACAAATTTCTGTGCAAATAGTAGAATTTACTATTACAATAATGTAACTTGGTTGTAACCTGTAAAAATTCATAATATTAACAAATTGTTCAAAAAATCAAGTATTCATGCAGATTTTCAGCGTTTTTGCCCTGCAATGCGCGGGAGATCAGGGGAGCCGGATATGATACAAATGTTAAAATAGTTACATAAAGAATAACAAAGGGCAAAAATAGTGAAGAGGCGCAAAAGAGCAGAAAAGAACACATAATACAGGAAAAATCGACGTTTTTTGCAGGAACAGGGCACAAAAGCAACTATTTTGACCCTAAAATGCCATAAAAATATATTAATAACGTCTGTAACAATTTTGAAATAAAAAAATACAGGCAGTATTATTGTCAGTAAAGCAGTCTGGTGTACATTAAATTGCAGCTTACTCGTCTATGCCAAAAAGAGAAAACACATATTAATAACAACTCTTAGTCATTAAAGTCCGGCTTGCCAAGGGGGATAAGGAAAGGGGTTTCCACCTTTTGTCTCACTAAAGCAGCTACCACCAATAAAACAAGATTCAGAGCAAGAAAGCGGAACACAGGATCTGTGTACATAAAATAAAAAGAGAAAACACCACCGCAAGCCCGTTAAACCAGGCGCAGTGGTGTTTTGATATTAACATAATTTTTTCCGCATTATTCATCTCTGCAGATGATAAGCTCCCGGGCATAGGGCAGGGAAGCAATAAATTCATCGCAGAATACATGCCATTCGTCAAGCTTGTGATTGCATCTTGAATTGTACATGGAAATGAGATTTTCATAATTCATTGTGCAGGTGCGCATCTGGTTGTAGCTTGAGGGGAGAAACTGTATGATATCATACCATATCTGTTTGTCCTTCGTTTCAAGATATTTCAGCCTAAGCTGCTCTAAATAATCTATAACCAGCTGCATCTGCTTTAAGGTCGGCTCGTCCATTCTGTCACAGCTGAACTGACTGATATCAAAGGGGGCGGAGGTGATCTTGTGCATGGTGCTTGTGGAATTAGCGACTGTGCCTACCTTGTAGGTGTCGTATTCCTTCCACCAGTACATGGGAGCGGTTATATCAACGGTGACAAAGATCTGACGCAGGAATTTCCTGTGATCGCTGCCAGCCTTTCTCAGCCTTACCGCAAGGGAAAGATCATTCTCGCCGAAAATAAAATTCCCGCTTTCATCATAGCTGCTGTCAGACCTCGCCCAGCTGTTCAGGGGATTCCTGGCGCCCCTGATGGCATTATGAAAATTCATTACTTCTATTCTTTCAGCTTTTAGCATGAACTCACCTTTCCTTATATAGTATATATATTAATGTATGGGATTTCTGTCTTCAGCGCTTTTTCTTCTGGAATTTGTAGCAGAAGTGGGTAAGCGTTTTGTCGGGAAGCAGCCTTTTTACAAATTTGAGAGCTTTCATTTTCGCTGTGGGGATAACATAGAGCTTTCCTGCCATAACTCCGTCAATAGCGAGAGTAGCTGCGGTTTTGCTGTCGATGGGGGCAGAGGAAAACCTGACGTGCGCCACCTTGTTGAATTCGGTATCCACAGGACCGGGACAGAAGGCGCTTATTTTTACCTTGCTGCCGCGTCTTTTCAACTCCTCGTAAATAGCTCCCGTAAGGCTGACAACATAATTTTTTGTCGCATAATAGGTAGCCATGAGCGGACCCGAGAAAAAGCCTGCAATGGACGCAATATTAAGTATATATCCCTTGTTTCTGAGCATGAAATCCTGCAAAAACAGCTTTGTCAGGACATGTACAGCCCTGATATTGGTGTCGATCATTTCCATTTCTCTTTCAAGGGAGGTTTCCGTAAAGAATCCGCATACTCCGAAGCCGGCGCAGTTTACCAGCATTTCGATATCCTTGCCCTGCAGTACCTCGTGGAGCTTGATACATTCATCATAGTGGGAAACATCGCATCTGACACAGCTGGCGTGATTGCCCAGCTCCTTTTTCAGCTCCATAAGCCTGTCAGCGCGTCTGGCAACAAGAATAACATCCCAGCCTCTGCAAACAAGAGCGCGCGCAATATCTCTTCCGATACCCGAGCTGGCACCGGTGACCAAAGCTATCATATCGTTTTACCTCCGTCAGTGTTCTGTCTGAGAAAGAAAAGCCGGCTGAGCAAACCGGCAAAAGAAAACAGCCTCAGACTGTTTTCGGTATGGGCATCTCAGGTTATATTATATATTCTTTGAGCATTGTTTTTTGTCGCTTCAAGCACCTGTTCTGCGGAGATGCCCTTGATCTCAGCAAGCTTCTGAGCGATATAAAATATATTGGAAGAATCGTTTCTCTTACCCCTGTTGGGCACAGGCGCAAGATAAGGGCAGTCCGTTTCAAGCACAAGATATTCAAGCGGTATTTCCCTTGCGGTTTCCACGGTCTTTCGCGCATTTTTGAAGGTAAGCACTCCGCCGAGACCTATGGACATACCGAAGGATACGACCTCTTTTGCCATTTCAACGCTGCCTGAAAAGCAGTGCAGGATCCCTGCCGGCTTGTATCTGCGGAGGATATCCAGCATATCCCCGTGAGCCTCACGGTCATGGATATTTACAGGCAGAGAAAGCTTTTTTGCAAGCTCCAGCTGACGGATAAAGATCTCCTTCTGAAGCTCTCTGGGTATATCGTAATAATAGTCAAGCCCGATCTCGCCGATAGCCACGACCTTGGGAGAAGCCGCAAGCTCTTCAATGCGTGACAGCTCATCAAGGCTGTTTTCCCCCAGACATTCAGGATGAAGCCCGACAGCCGCATACATCTGCGGATATTTCCCCGCATACTCAATGCTCCAGAGTGAAGAGGGGATATCCGTCCCCTGATTCACAGCCGCAAAGACATCATTTTCAAATATCCTGCCAAGAAGCTCCTCACGATCCTCATCAAACGCAGTATCGTTATAATGAGCATGAGTATCAAAAATAAGTCCCATAACTGCCTCCGCTGCCGAAATTTTACAATATAAATTATAAAACAAAAACGACCTCAAGTAAAACAAAAACTATGTCACAATTACTACCTTTTTGTAATATGTTATCATTAAAATATAATTTCTGCGCCGGCGTGCCGCCGGTGTCGTGGTTGCGGGGCAGGTATAACAAGGCTTTGCTTTTTGCTCCCGCAAGTTATAGTCGGAGGGTGCGGGGTGAGGTCAGCCTTTCTGCGCTCCCTCAGAAGTGTGTTTGTCATAGAAATATCTGATAATATCTTTTCTTGTAATAATACCGATAAAGCTGCTGCGGTCGTCGATAACAGGGACGAAGTTCTGATCCATAACCCGCAGGAGCAGCTCATCCATAGAAACATTAGTGCGCACAGGAAGATTTCTTTCCTCATTGACGATATCCATAATACGGTATTGCTCCTGATAGCGGATATCATGAGCGCCGAAGCGGAGGATATGCCAGAGGAAATCCCCCTCGCTGACCGTACCCACATACCCGCCGTCAGCATCAATAACAGGTATCGCAGTATAACCATGCGCCCGCATAGTTTCAAGCCCCTGTCTGACAGTATGGTTAGTATGAAGATAGGCAACAGTAGCCTTTGGTTTAAGAAGATAGAATAAATTCATAGGATCATCCCTTTATAACACCGCAGCCCGAAAAGACTGCATTCATCATCCGATATACACATTAAGCCCGCTAGCGCGGTGGCTTTGTACCCTACGCATCTGGCTTTGAACTTTGAACTTATAATTTTGTTCTGCTGCTCTACTACTATTATAACAGTAAATAAAAAAATAAGATATTGATAAATTATTAATTTTGTCTGGTTTCAGAGATGATAAAGGAAAAAACAT
>ONNU01000394.1 GCA_900319255.1 uncultured Eubacteriales bacterium | reverse complement strand
CCACCCTCTTGTGGTTCTCCTCTTTTGTCCGCAGCGGCTTTGCCGCTGCCCCCGGAAGAAGTATGCAAACAATAGAAGTCAGGTTTCATCGGCTAAGAGTTTGCATTTCTTTATTTGAGGGTGTTTAAAGCTCATCTGATGAAACTGCACCTTTTCGGTAAATATGATAATTCCGGTTAATGTATAAAACCACTCATAAATACAGTAGTTTTTATATTTTTGTCGTTGAGTGTCACGGATTCAGATAAGAAGTCGGCTGAGAATAATTCCATTTCCCACTACCACCCAACTATAATACGCGGGAATGGAAGTAACGCTTTGTCAGAGCTGCCCCCGCGATTTTGGGTGCAGCGTCGACGCTGCCGGCGGCGGTTGAAAAATTGTCCGGTATGGTTTATAATAGATGGGTAAAAAGAGGATGCCGGGAGGTTTTCCGGGTCTTAGTCTGTCAGGAAAGGAAAAGGTGTAATTATGGACGTCAGAACCATCAGCGCCGGGGAAATTACCGGAACTGTAAAAAAATTGTTTATGGATATGAATTACTTTATCGGTGAGGATATCCTGTGCGCTCTCAAAAAGGCGGAGGAAAATGAAAGCTCCGAAACCGGCAGAAGCGTGCTTTCTCAGCTTATCGAAAATAACAGGATCGCTGCGGATGAGGAAGTGCCGATATGTCAGGATACCGGTATGGCTGTGCTTTTCGTTGAATACGGCGATCATGTGGTGATCGAGGGGGGAAGCTTTGAGCAGGCTGTTCAGGAGGGCGTGCGTCAGGCTTATATCGACGGATATCTGCGCAAATCAGTGGTTGACGACCCGGTGTTTGACAGAGTTAATACAAAGGACAATACCCCCGCCATCATCTATACTACCATCGTTCCCGGCGACAGGATCAGGATCCTTGCAGGCTGCAAGGGCTTCGGCAGCGAAAATATGTCTGCAATAAAAATGCTCACACCATCCGCAGGTGTGGAGGGCGTAAAGCAGTTTATACTTGATGCGGTAAGATATGCAGGCCCTAATCCCTGTCCGCCTATCGTTGTAGGCGTGGGCATAGGCGGAACCTTCGAGAAGGCAGCCATGCTTGCAAAGAAAGCCACACTTCGTCCCATCAATACGAAAAATCCGGATCCCCGTTATGCTGAGCTTGAGGATGAAATGCTTGCTGAGATCAATAAGATGGGCTTTGGCCCTGCAGGTCTCGGGGGAGATAACACTGCGCTGGGCGTGAATATCGAGTATTTCCCCACACATATCGCAGGAATGCCTGTGGCTGTGAATATCTGCTGTCATGCTGCGCGTCACAAGGAAGCTGAAATATAAGGAGGATAAATATGAGCAGGAAAATCACACTGCCTCTTACTGATGAGGTAATAAAGGAACTGAAAGCAGGCGACAGCGTTCTTATCACAGGCGCTATGCTGACCGGAAGAGACGCTGCGCATAAAAGACTTTTTGAGCTTATAGAAAAGGGCGAAGAGCTTCCTGTTGATATCAGCGGCGAGGTGATATATTATGTAGGCCCCGCTCCTGCAAAGCCCGGTCATGCAGTGGGTCCCGCAGGTCCTACTTCAAGCTACCGTATGGACAAATACACTCCGGCGCTTCTTGACAGAGGGCTTAAAGCTATGATCGGAAAGGGAAAAAGAAGCCCTGAGGTAATTGAGTCGATGGTGAAAAACGGCTGTGTATATTTTGCAGCGATAGGCGGAGCGGCTGCGCTTATCTCAAGAAGCATAAAGAAGGTGGAGACCCTTGCATATGAGGATCTTGGCACAGAAGCCATTTACCGCTTTTATGTAGAGGATTTTCCCGCAGTTGTGGCAATTGACGCAAAGGGAAACAGCGTCCTTGCAGAGGGCTGATATGAACACAGAAGCAGCAAACGGTAAAAGATGCGTTGTGATCGGCGCATCTCCCGAAACCGATACTGATATTATCAGAGCGCATATCACCCCGACGGATCATATATACTGCGCAGACGGAGGATATGCCTGTGCAAAGGAGCTGGGGCTGATACCTGAGCTTGTGATGGGAGATTTTGATTCGGGAGAAAGACCCGGCGACGGCGAAGCGGAATATATAGCCCTGCCTGTAAAAAAGGACGATACAGACACAATGGCGATCATCCGGGAATGTCTGAAAAGGGGATATGACAGCTTTCTGCTTTTCGGCATGACCGGGGGACGCTTTGATCATACGCTTGCAAATCTGAGTGTTTTATATTATCTTGCAAAGCGCGGAAAAGCCGCCTGGATGATCGACAGGCACGGCAGCACGAGGGTTCTGTGCAGCGGCAGGACAGCGCTGAACGGTCAGAGGGGAAAGGGCTTCGGGATTTTTCCCTTTGCCTGTGAGGAATTAAGGCTCAGTCTGAAAGGCTTTGAATATGAGCTTGAAAACGGAGTGCTGAGCGCCGACTTTCCTATGGGCGCCAGCAATACGATAATTTCGCATTGTGCGGAGATCGGGATACTTTCCGGTAATGCGGTCATTACGGTGACTGAGAATAATGAAAACGCAGAATAATAATGAAAAAGCCGATGGACTGTTGGATTCACCGGCTTTTTTTACGTTTTCCTTAATTCGTGAAGCTCAGCGGCGAAAATATAAAACTACAGTATTCATGCGTATTTTTTATACTATTCAGAATTATCGTATTCACAAAAAAGTGCGTTTTCAGATTGAACTTTAACCCCTTTTAAACAATCAAATCTTAGCTGATGAAGCCCGGCTAACTACAGGGGATAAGGAAAGGGGATTCCCCCTTTTGATTCACCAAAGCAGAAATACTAACCGAACATGGCTCAGGGCTTTAAAGTGGAACAGCGGATTCGGGAGTTATTCTTTATACTCTGGCTTCTATTGATTACTGACTTCTTCCGGGGGGCAGCGGCATAGCCGCTGCGGACAAAAGAGGAGAACCACAAGAGGTGGGCTGCGCCCCCCTCTTAAGGTTCTCCCCTTTTGAAAT
>ONNU01000179.1 GCA_900319255.1 uncultured Eubacteriales bacterium | reverse complement strand
GACAAAGCGTTGCTTTCGCTCTCGCGTGTTATACTTAGGTGGTAAGGGGAGAATGAAATTATTCTCAGCCAACTTCTATGAAAAGTCTCAGAAATATTTTTACACGAACCGTGTCGCCGGCAGCGTCGACGCTGCACCCAAAATCGCGGGACAGGGCTGACAAAGCGTTACTTTTACTCTCGCGTGTTATACTTGGTTGGCAAGGGGACACAAAAAATTTCCAAAGCCGGATTCTACGAAAACTCCCAGAATTATTTTACACAAACTTGCAAAAGAGCGGATTATGTGTTATAACTAAATGAGTGGCACCGAGCAATGCCTCTCTGACCGTATCTTATCCGCTTGTCCGGAAAGGTAACATTATTTCAAAGGAGTAATTATTATGAAGAACACTGTTTCTACCCTTCTTGAGCAGAAGCAATCAGGTGACAAGATCACGATGCTTACTGCATACGATTACACAACAGCTAAGATCATGGATGAATGCGGTATCAATACCATACTCGTCGGTGATTCTCTCGGTATGGTCATGCTGGGCTATGAAAATACACTGCCCGTTACTATGGAGGATATGATACACCACACTGCAGCTGTTTCAAGAGGAGTTGAAAATGCCTTTGTCGTTGCTGATATGCCGTTCATGTCCTATCAGGTCAGCGTTCAGGAGGCTGTTGCAAATGCAGGCAGACTTATTAAGGAAGGCGGCGCAAATGCTGTCAAGCTTGAAGGCGGCGCTGAGGTTTGTCAGCAGATCGAGGCTATCGTTAATGCTTCTATTCCGGTTGTCGCTCATCTCGGACTTACACCCCAGTCAGTCAATGCTTTCGGCGGATTCAAGGTTCAGGGAAAAAGTCTTGAAAAAGCAGAAAAGCTTATCCAGGATGCTCTGAAGATCCAGGATGCCGGCGCTTGCGCGGTTGTTCTTGAGGGTATTCCCGCAAAGCTTGCGCAGATCATTACAAAAAAGCTTTTCATACCTACTATCGGTATCGGAGCAGGAAACGGCTGTGACGGTCAGGTGCTGGTTTATCAGGATGCTATGGGTCTTACAGCAGGTCATACTGCAAAATTTGTAAAGCGCTTTGCCGAGCTTGGCGAAATGATGAGAAATGCAGTAAATGAATATATCACAGAAACAAAAAGCGGTGAGTTTCCTGCAAAGGAACACACCTATGCAATAGATGAAGCTGTTATCAGCAAGCTTGAGGAGGAGAATGTATAATGAAGATCGTAAATACTATAGATGAAGTACGCGCGCAGGTAAAGCAGTGGAGAGCTGAGGGACTTTCAGTCGGTCTTGTTCCTACAATGGGATATCTTCATGAGGGTCATGCAAGCCTTATTGACGCTTCACACAGAGATAACGACAGAACAGTTGTTTCTGATTTTGTAAATCCCATGCAGTTCGGTCCTGCTGAGGATCTTGAAAGCTATCCCCGTGATATTGAACATGACGCCGCTCTTGCTGAGGCTCACGGATGCGATCTGATATTCCACCCGGAACCGGAGGAAATGTATCACGAGGGCTTTTCATCATTTGTTGATATGACAGTTCTTACTCAGGAGCTTTGCGGTCTGAGCCGCCCGGTGCATTTCAGAGGCGTCTGCACTGTGGTATCAAAGCTTTTCAATATCGTAAAGCCCGACCGCGCATATTTCGGAAAAAAGGACGCCCAGCAGCTTGCTGTTATCAGACATATGGTGGATGATCTTAATGTTGATATTGAAATAATCGGCTGCCCGATCATCCGTGAAGCAGACGGTCTTGCCAGAAGCTCAAGAAATACATATCTCAGCGAGGCTGAAAGAAAAGCAGCGCTTGTCCTTTCACAGTCAATAAAGCTTGGCTCTGAGATGGTGAAAAAAGGCGAAGCCGACTGCGGAAAGATCATCGAAGCTATGAAAAAGCATATCAGCGCTGAACCCCTTGCAAAAATTGATTATGTCAAAATAGTTGACCTTGCAACAATGCAGCAGATAGAGAAGCTTGACCGTCCGGCGCTTTGCGCTATTGCAGTTTTCATTGGTAAAACACGGCTTATTGACAATTTCTTTACAGAGGATATCTGATGCCGGTACCCGTTAGCATATCCCCGCAGATCCTTTTATGAAAAAATCAGGAATCATATAAAAGGATCGCCGTAAAAAGGAGAGAATTATGGAATTATCAATGCTTAAATGTAAGATACACCGCGCTGTCATCACTCAGGCTGAGCTAAACTATGTGGGAAGCGTCACTATTGACGAGGATCTGATGGATGCTGCCGGGCTTTTTGAATATGAGCGTGTACATATCGTAAATGTAAACAGCGGAAGCCGTATCGAAACCTATGTTATCGCAGGCGAAAGGGGCAGCGGCATGATCTGCCTGAACGGCGCGGCTGCACGTTCTGGTCAGAAGGGCGACCATGTAATAATCATGGCTTATGCTTCAATGTCTCCGCAGGAAGCAAAAGAACATCAGCCGCAGGTCGTTTTTGTTGACGACAGCAATAAAATAGTGCGGACAGCAAAATACGAAAAACACGGCGAGCTTGCATAACGCGCGGCTAATATAATAAATATCCTGACCGATCTGATAATCTACATCAGGTCGGTTTTTTTCAGCCTTGACAATCCAAGGTCACAGTCACACAGTCCAATATAAGTCTTGGCGTGGGTGAAAAGTTTACGATTGGCTCTAACATTAACAACGGTGCAGCATGTGCGACTCGAACATATCGTACAAGCAACAGCAGTATTGTCAAAATGACAAGAACAAACTGGCAGGGCGATCTTGTCGCTGTAAATCCGGGTGTAGCTTATGTAACAGTCAGAACATATAACGGCAAGGAAGCTACCTGCAAGGTGACAGTAAAAAAGGCTCCTTCAAAAGTATCACTGAACATTAGTTCCGTTACTCTTGGAGTAGGTGAAAAATATAAGCTTAGCGCCGTTTTACCGGAAGGGACAGCCTCCGCATTGCGAACCTTCAGCACAAGCAACAGTAACATGTTACTAATGACAAGGACAAGCTGGGAGGGAGAATTCAAAGCTATAGTCACCGGAACAACCTATGTAACTGTACGTCTTTATAACGGTAAAACAGCAAGCTGCAAAGTGACAGTCAGATCAGCTCCGTACAAAGTAAGTCTCAACAAAACCGCTCTGACCCTCGGCGTTGGAGAAACATACAGTCTGAGCGCCGTGATTCCTGATGATACAGCGGCAGCAAAGCGCACTTTCCGGACAAGCAATTCTTCCATAGTAAATATGACCAAGACAAACTGGACAGGATCCTTCAAGGCAATGAAGCCCGGAACAGCATGGGTGACTGTACGGCTGTATAACGGCAAGGAGGCAAGCTGCAAGATTACAGTAAAGGCAGCGCCATCAAGGGTTTCGCTGAGCAAGAGCAATCTTACTCTCACTGTCGGTCAGAGCGCAACACTTTATGCAATTGTTCCAAGCGGAACAGCTGCAACAACACGCAACTTCCGATCAAGTAATTCTTCCATAGTAAAGATGACAAATACAAGCTGGACAGGCTCCTTTAAGGCGATGAAGGCCGGTACGGCATGGGTGACAGTACGCCTGTACAACGGCAAGGAGGCAAGCTGCAAGGTCACAGTTGTCAACAAGCCGGCTCCACAGCCCTCAGCTGCTCAGCAAGGCTTCGATCGTGTCAAAAACTATATCAAATCACATTATTATAATATAGATTCTTACGGAAACCCATATATAGCAGATATTTACTATCTTGATGATGCTGAAATGTTCATTTCTTTGAAATATGATTCCTACGAGAATACTATCACTGTCATATCAAGAGTAAAAACTGATTCGTATAGTAATTTTACATGGACTTTTGTTACTATAGACGGTGATAAGCTGAATAACGCTTCATTGTTATTCCATTATGTCAACAAATATGATGATACGATTTACAAGGCTACAGCAACTATAAATCCGGCTACATATAATAAAAATACAATCACTACGTACTCTATCTCACCAAGCAGCTATGCAGTTACAAGTGCAGCAAATCTGTGTAAATCTAGTACGGATATTGCATTAAATACAGCATCACTTTTATTGCTTGATAACGGTTTATCAATAAAAGATCTCGGCTTCAAGTCATGGTAAATTATAGTTAAGTGAACGCTGATTAATTCATAAATCACTGTTTGGAGGGTGGGACAAATCCCTGCATAGAGTCGCTATTGGCTATTGCAATAACTTGAAATATAGTTTATTCATTGTTTACTTAAAACGATTTCATGTAATACTGATAAGCTTAACAGAGCGCCTGCCTGAAAGGTGGGCGCTCTTGTATGGTTTAGCTTGATTAATCCCCCGGCCGGGGGGATGCTTTAGTAAAAGCTATTAAGCAAGAAAACTAAAAACTCTGAACTGCACCGGCAAACACATATCGTATTATTCCTTCATATTATATTAAAAAGATAATAAAGGATGATGTCAAATGAACCCATGCGAGCTTACCGCATCCGTTACAGCGCTGGCAAATATCATTGCCGGCAAATTTGATGATGACCAGCTTTCACTGATCGCATCAATATTTGTACAGCTGGGAGATACGCTTTCAACTATAATAGCTCAGAGAACACTTTGTGAAAAGAATGACAGTTCATGATCCATGACTTCAAGCCCTTGAACAGCTGACAGAAATCTCATTTAGTTGACTACTTCTCATTTTACTGTGAGATCTTTGATCCTGTCTGACAGCTTTTGCATGAAAATTTTAAAAAATGAAAATTTCTATGTATAACCCTATTGTTAAAAGTGCAGATTTGTGGTACTATATTTTTGCGTTGTTTTGTAATTATTGTACATATTCTCTTAACGAAATTATATTATCTGTTATAAAACATGAAAAATACGGTCGAATATAGGAGGAAACTATGAAAAGAAACCCGGCTATTCGTATTTTATCCATTATTTCAGCAGTGGTTTTGCTTTGTCTGATGATGAGCATGACTGCCAATGCTGCATCGGCGCAGGAAAACAAGCCTGAATACTCGTCCTTTGACGAACTTAACGGCAAGACCATAAGTATGCTGACAGGCGCGCCCTTTGAGGAGCTTATCAGCTCGAAGATTCCGAATGTAAAACAATTTACATATTATTCCACCTCGTCCGATATGGTTCTTGCGGCTTTAAGCGGAAAAACAGATGCGTTCCTGCAGAATACAGCCATAGGCGAGCTGTTTGTCAACCGCAATCCCGGACTGGCGCTTTTTCCCGAGCCATTGAAGGAAGCCCAATTCGGTATCGCCTTTTCAAAAGGAAACAAGGAGCTTGGCAAATGGCAGGCTGCATATGATAAGGTATGCGCAGGCGTATTGGATGAGCTTTGGGATAAGTGGACAGGACTTGATGAAAGCGTAAAAACTCTTCCTGAGCAGGACTGGGCAGGAAAAAACGGCACGATAAGAGTTGCAGCCTGTGACAGTATTGAGCCAATGTCCTATCTGAGCGGTGACGGCGAGCTGAAAGGAATGGAGGTAGAGCTTATCTTGATGATGGCAAAGGAGCTTGATTATAAAGTCAGCTTTATGCCTATGGAATTTTCAGGCATCCTTGCGGCAGTTGAAGGCGGAAAAGCAGATATCTGCTGCGGTTCACTGATAATCACCCCCGAAAGAAGCGAGGTCGTCAATTTCATACCGCATCACGATACAGCGTTCATACTTGTTGTACGCAGTGCAGCTCCCGAAGAGGCAGCAGGATTCTTTGAATCCCTGTCCGAAAGCTTCCGCAGGACATTTATTGTAGAAGACAGATGGAAGCTTATGCTGACAGGATTATGCAATACTCTGATAATTGCTATTGCATCAGGTATTGCCGGACTGTTACTCGGATTTTTCATGACGACGCTGAAGCGGAAGAACAATAAGATAATTGATGCGGTGATCGCCGTATATAATACTCTTGTAGCAGGTCTGCCGGCTGTTGTCATTCTGATGCTGCTTTTTTATGTGGTTTTCGGAAAGACAGATATTTCAGCTGTCATTGTGTCGATACTGGGCTTTACTTTGATATTTGCGCCAAAGGCTTATTCGGTGATCTGGAGTTCGCTCAATGCAATCGACAAGGGACAGCTTGAAGCCGCCCTTGCTCTTGGCTATACCGAGAAGAAAGCCTACAGGAGAGTCATACTTCCGCAGGCGAAGAAGATATACTTCCCGCTGCTGCGCAATCAGTTTGTACTGCTTCTGAAAGAAACCTCGGTTGTAGGATTTATTTCCGCAATGGATCTTACCCATGCAGGGGATGTTATCAGAGGACGCACACTTGAAGCATTTTTCCCGCTGATGACAATAGCAATAACATACTTTATTCTTATCTGGCTTTTCACTTTGATAATCAACAAAGGAAATGATATCATCACAAAAAGAAACGCAAGGGAGGCTGAAAAAGAATGAGCCTTTTGAAAATAACAGGTCTCAGCAAGGAATTTGAGGGAGTAACTCCTTTGAAAAGCATAGATCTGACAGTAGAGCAGGGTGAGGTCATAAGCATTATCGGACCCTCCGGCACAGGAAAATCAACGCTTCTCCGCTGTATCAACCGTCTTGAAACTCCGACCTCCGGATCTGTCATTATTGACGGCGAGGACATATGCAGCAAGGGAACAGATCTTACAGCCGTGCGCAAAAAAGTGGGCATGGTATTTCAGTCCTTCAATCTGTTCGGACATAAAAGCATACTTGAAAATATAATAATGCCCCAGATGGATCTTCTGGGAAAAAGCCGTTCAGAAGCCCGCAGTGAAGCAATTTTGCAGCTTCGCCGCGTAGGTCTTGAGGGCAGGGCGCATAATATGCCGGATGAGCTTTCCGGCGGTCAGAAGCAGAGAGTAGCCATAGCAAGAGCGCTTGCCATGCATCCGGAGATAATGCTTTTTGACGAGCCCACAAGCGCCCTTGACCCGACAATGGTAACGGAAGTCAAGAATGTAATCCGTCATCTTGCCGAGGATGGAATGACCATGCTGATAGTGACCCATGAAATGCGTCTTGCAAAGGATATATCCACCCGTGTTCTTTTTATGGATCAGGGAGAAATCTATGAGCAGGGTACACCGGATGAGATATTCAATTCCCCGAAAAAGGAGCTTACACGGGCATTTGTACTCAGGATAACCAGCTGGAACTGGTCCACGCTCAAAAACGGCAGAGATTTCATTGCAATGATATCATCTCTTGAGGAATTCTGCCGCAGCTGTTTCATGAGCAGGAAGATGATGAACAGCTGTGAAATGGTTTTCGAGGAGATATATTCAAATTATTTCCTGCCCCTGTTTGAAAAGGACGATAAAGCCGGCGCAGAGTTTATTCTTGAAGCCCAGGGCGAAAACGATAAGCTTACCATGTCAGTCATCAGCGAGGGTACAGATAAAGACCCGTTTGCAGCTGAGATAGATGAAACAGCTCTGCTGATCTTGAAAAACAAGGCAACAAGGATCCCTTCCGATAAAAAGAATACTGCTGTATTTGAAATAAAGATCTGAAAATAACGAAACGACCCCGTATCCGGAAAATCCGGCTATGGGGTCGTTTTATGCTTGTTTATCTGTATGAATTCATTTTAGCGATAGAAGCGATAGTCTGTATTTTCATCGGGCAGATATCCATACATGCCAGGGATTTAGAGCAGTGCTTTCCGAAATGCTCGTTGTAGATTTTTTTGATATCCTTTCCTTTTGCGGTATTTCTTGCGGAAACGAGATAGCAGTCATTTGCAAATAATGCGCCGAAAAATGTTTTTCCGTTTACATAGTTAGGACAGACCTCAAGACAAAGACCGCATTTCAGACATTTTGCCAGAGAATACTGATGCTCCTTGTCTTTGTATTCTGAGGGCTGATAATCACCGATAAAGATATCCGAGCGCATCAGGTTCTCCTGAATAACAGACCTGTCCACCACAAGGTCATGGATAACGGGGAATTTTCTCAGAGGGCGTATTGAAATCTCATCCCCGCGCAGATCTTTCAGGAAGGTTTCACAGGCGAGGGCGGGGACTTCATTTATGACCATAGCGCAGCCTCCGCACATACCCTGCAGACATGAGCATTCCCATCCGATCCTTGTTGTTTTGTTACCGTTTATATCTGTAATATCGTCATTATAATTGAGATAGTCTAAAAGTCCGGCGACTGTATTGTTCTGGGGTCCGTCATAGAGAAAAGCCTCCCAATAAGGCTCTGTGACCGGTGATTGCTGACGAAGAATCTTAACTTTCATATTCATGCTCCTTATCAAATCTGACTCTGAGATCTTCGTTATTGTATGAAATGATCGTAGAGCAGCAAAGCTCGTCTTTGCTTTCCGGGTGATCGCTCCTGTAATGAGCGCCGCGGCTTTCTGTTCTGTTCATTGCACAGGCAATGATAGCTTTTGACAGAGTAAGTATACCTTTCAGACTGTAATTGAAATAGGGGAGGACACTGGGGTCGTAATTTATTTTATCTGCAACAGAAAGGTAATAGTCGATATCCCTCATACCCTCATCCAGAGCAGAGCTGTTTCGCACGATACCAAGCTTTGAACACATTGTACCTGCAAGCATATCCCTGACATACATAACGGGGAAATTACTTTTTGTATTCATTTTGCTTTTGAGAGCGGCAGTTTCTTTTTCAACTGTTCCGGAGAAGTCCTCTGTTTTGCCGGAGCTTTCTTTACCTGCAATGGTTTCCGCAGCGACCCAGCCGCTGTATATTGCAGCCAGAAGGGAATTACCTCCGAGACGGTTTGCGCCGTGATACATTGAAGCACATTCACCCACTGCGTAAAGATCCCGGATATTCGTTTCATGATCCAGATGAACAGCGATACCGCCCATAAAGAAATGAACGGATGGAGCAACAGGGATTGACTTTTTAGAAATATCTATTCCTCTGTATTTTTGGCAAAGATCCCTGACCTCGGGCAGCCTGCCGTCGATCAGTTTTTTATCAAGGAATGAAATATCAAGAAAAACTTCTCTGTCTGCCATGAAGATCTCTCTTGAAATAATATCACGGGTCATAAGATTTCCCCGGCTTCCGTATTTTTCCTCCATGAAATAAACACGCCTGCCCTTATCGTTATAGAAAAGCCTTCCGCCTTCGCCGCGTACAGCTTCGGACACAAGCATTTTTTTCTGTGGAGTTTCGAGCGTTGTAGGGTGATACTGTATAAATTCAAGGTTTTTCAGATCCACGCCCTGCATAAAAAGCTTGCCTGCCGTATATCCGTCGCATTGAGTAGAGCCTGTGGTTTTTCCGAAAACCGCATTCTGCCCTCCTGTGGCAATGACCACTGCATCAGCGCAGACAGCTTCAAGCGCTCCCGAGCTTTCAACATAGAGCAAAGCGCCATAGCATTTTCCGTCCCGTATGAGCGCACTGTGAAAATCACTCCATAGCCTGCGTTTTATCAGTCCGGCTGCCTCATATTTTCTTGCCTCCATAACCAGAGCAGACACGATCTGCTTTCCGGTCGATGAGCCGCAGTAGCAGGTGCGTTTATGTGACTGTCCTCCGAAAGCTCTTTTTATAGGACGATTCAACCTGTTAACAGAAAAAACCGTACCGATCCTTTCAAGAAATCCGATGATCTCCTCTGCGCGTCCGCAAAGCCCTGTTACAGCCTTTTTCCCGCCGAGATAACATCCGCCTTTGAGAGTATCCTCTATATGAGATTCCACGCTGTCATTTTCGTTATTGTCTGAAAGGACGGCATTGATACCGCCGGCAGCCATGACCGACTGAGATCGTTCCGAGGGAAAGGGGGACACCAGCGTAGTGCAAATTCCCAGCTCAGCGCATTTAATTGCGCAGGAAAGCCCGGAGATGCCGCTGCCGATAATAAGTACATTTTTCATAGTAACCTCCGGATGTCAGAAATGCACGAACATGGTTATCTGTCCCTTGATAACAGAAACAGAAGCCGCTGCAAACATTATCATACATATGACATAAATAATTCTGTCGGTTATTTTTCTGGCTTTATCCGAGTGCAGAAGCCCCAGTGTGATAAGAGCCTTGCTGACAGAAACTGCGCAGTGAGATACTATTACAGCAAAGAATAAGACCTCAGACAGTATCAGAAGAGCAAAAAGAATAAATTGCCCGGATGAGGAAGTGCTCTGCAGCAGACTAAAGGTAAATAAATGAAGTATGAGCAAAGGAAAAATCAGCGCCGCAGTTATTCTTTGTATGATAGTCTGAATATTCATTTTGGGATAAAGCTCAAGCCTTGTTCCGTCAGCCTGCAAAAATACCGAGCACATGCCGGTTGCAGCATGAAGACAGACAAGTACAATAAAAGGTATTGCAAAAATCTTTGTCATCAGCGGGTTGTAAAATAGTGTAAAATATGCAAATGCAGAATACCCCATATGTAAAAGCATTGCAGCAAAGGACAGCAATGACAGTACAGCGTTAGATTTTTTCAGTTTCATGTTCTATCATCTCCGGATAATATGATATTGGTTAGTTGTTTTGATTTTACCATATAATAATGGCAAAAGTCTATAATTATTTATAAGAAGTTTTGAATTTTTGTGTAATTTTCCGGATGACTGACAGGATATTGATTTTTAATTATATAGATATGCTTTGTTTTAAAGAAAATATTTATCGCAAAGCGATAAATATTTATTGACAAGGGCTTTGTGTTGTTGTATAATCATATCAGACGGCGAGCCGGAAATGTTTCTCAGAAAAGACGTTTTATCGGTCTGGCTGGTATAATAAAAATCGGAGGCTTGGTTATGAACCAGAAAAATTTATCAATATGGCTGAAGGTCACGGTCGTAGGGCTGGGAGTTGTAGTAAGTGTATGCTTTGCGCTTATAACATCCTATAAAAGGGAGCTTTCACAGCAGAGCCCCGGATTTGAAAGTCTTTACAATGCATGGATGATCTTTATTGGCATGACCTATTTCCCGGATCTCAAGGTTTTGCATTACTTCTGGAAAATAGCTTCCAATATCGGCAAAAACAGATCTTTCTGCAAGCAGAATGCTTCGATAATGAAAATGATTTCAATAATAGCCGCAATTTGCAGTATATATCTTTTCGCCGGAAGTATCGTATTCTGGATCATAGGCTTGAATGAGCCTATTATTCTGCTGATTTCTATTGTGATAGTGCTGCTTGGAACAGCATTTTCCGTTGCTGCTGCGGTTTTGTCCCATCTCATTTTGAAAGCAGCCGAAATGAAGGAAGAAAACGATCTGACGATCTGAAACAGGAGTAAAAAAATGAAGCGTACTATTATTATTTTGGCGGCAGCATTGTCTCTTATCCTTTTCAGCGGCTGCAATAAGATTGATTACAGCCTGCCTGATGATCCCACAGTATTTACCGAGCGAAGCTATTCCTATAATAACAAAACAGGCGGCGAGCTTGCGGGCTTTGAATATAACGGGCGTGATTATGTATTCTTCGGAACGATAAAAGGCGGTATCCTTTCCAACGAGGTAGGAAAATGCATCGGATATATTTACGATGAAAATAACCCTGAGGATAAAAACAACCGTGTGATGAAGCTTACAGCCACAGATGATTTTCTGATGTGTTATTATATTTCCGGCATAATGGACCCTGCTGTATTTTACCGGGCTGCGGATACAAGGGATAAGGACATTGAGATACCTGAATACATTAATGATAACGGCTACCGTTACTGGGGCGGGGAAAACTGAGGTATAGCTATGGAGGACAGAATCATTATAAACATAGATGTCATGCTTGCAAAAAGGAAAATGAGCGTCACAGAGCTTTCGGAAAAGGTAGGCATAACCATGGCGAATATATCCGTACTGAAAAACGGCAAGGCAAAGGCTATCAAAATTTCCACTCTGACAAAGCTATGCGCAGCCCTTGACTGTCAGCCGGGTGATATCCTTGAATTCCGCAGGGGTTACGAATGATGGAGTGGATCTTACTGATCGGTTATGTACTTTTAAGTACGCTTATATATATATTTCTGCAAAAACTGACAATGGAGCTTTCAAATGAAATATGGCGTTTCCTGCCAATGGCATTTTTTCTGATTATTTTTATTAACGGGATCCTTCGTCTTTTCTTATATTTCTTATCCTTCACTAATGGTTTGAATGAAAGCCTTTTCCTATGCGGAGTCGGCATACATGGATTTTTTACGTCATTGATAGCATTTCCGGTTATTGATTCAAGAAGGAAGAAAAAGCCGGAAAAGCCGTCAGGAAAACCTGTAAAGCTATTAGCATCCGTTTCTGTAGCTCTGGTTATTTTTTTTGCAGGAATTACCACATTTGGTTTATTTCTGCCCAAGCAGAATGATCAGGCTCTTATGATCGTCGGACAATTTATGTTTGACGAGCTGCATGAAAATGATCCCACAAATGCCCAAAAAAGCTTCGATGAACATATCAGAAATTCCCCGTTTGCATATTCAGCATATCTGTATCTGGATAGTCCTTCCGTTTCATATCTTGATGAACATACCGTTTTTGTCGAGTATGGCGCATATTTTCAAAGTGTCAGCGGATATCTTATCACTGATGGGAAGAAAAGCTATCCGGATTCTTATCTTGAAATACCGGGAAGCGGATATGACGGGAGCCGCATATATATCCATAAAGAATCAGATAATATCTACAGCTGGAGCGCAGGGTTATGAAAAATGAAAAACAAATAAGACAGCCTGTTTTTTTGATAATTGCTTTTTCAGCATTGATCCTTTGCGCAGTATTATTTTTATTCATAGCATATACAATTAATTCATCTCTTGATCCCGGAGATTACGGAAATGCAGATGTTTCACGCAAACAAAAAGCGCTGGAATATGTCGGACTCAAAACAGGCATTGATGTATCGGAGGGGGATCTGTATTTCGGGTTTGATGACCATGACGGATCTCACGGTGACGGAAAAACCTATCTTGAGGTAAGGCTGCCTGTTTCAATTGATATTGTAATATGGGAAAGCGGCGATTGGAAACGATTTCCTGTGCCGGAACGAATAGATTCAAATGTATGCAAATTGTGTATTGACAAGCACCGGAGGGATCATGAAGAGTTGTTGCCGCAGATCAATAACGGCTGGTATTATTTTATTGACCGCACTCCGGAATATGCGTATGATTATAAGAATTTTACTATTGCAGCATATAACTCAGATTCAAAGGTGTTTTATTTTTGTCAGTACGATTCATAATAAAATCTGTTTATTGTATTGAGCGGGTTTGAAAGCTGTCAGAATAATTCATCCAGCAGGAAATAATATCTGAATTTTTCCTCATCCATTTCAATGCCCAGCGCATCAAGGAGCATCTGAGCAGTAAAATCAAATATCTTTTTTCCATCGGTATATTTTCCGCTGAAATTATGACTGAGACTTCTTATAGCGATCGCAATATCCTGCCATTTATCGGCAGGTCCCATTTTCCCGAGATCAATAAACCCGCTGATTTCGCCGCCCAGAGCAAATACATTCGGCAGACAATAATCTCCATGTGTCAGTGAAATATCTTCCTCCGGGGGATTGCTTTTCAGCCATGCAAGAAGCTCCGCCGGATCTTTAAAGCCGTCTTTACCGAAGGTTCCCGGTTCGGTATTTTCTATATCGACAAGACCGTTTGCCACATTATATTCAGCAGCCCGAAGCCTTTCTGACAGCTTGCTTGCATTGCACGGGCAATCGCTGACATCAATATCCCACATCATTTTTATTCCCTTTGCTGCAAGCCCGATCAAAAGCTCAGGCTGTTTCAGATACTCCATATCGCAAAGCATTTTTCCCCTGACCCTGCTCATAAGCGTATACGCCGTATTGTTTCTGACTGTATACACAGGTATCGAAGGAAGGGGAAGCCTGCCCTTGAGCCATGCTGCGGCAGCATATTCATTATCGGCTTCTATGCTGTGAGGCTGTATTTTCAGCACGAATTGATCGTATATCCGCACCTCAGACCCGGACTCTCCGATTTTTTCGACGGTGTATTTCTTCTCGCCGACCAAATCCCGGATCTCTTCCGGCAAAAAAATATTATTCATTTGTTAACTCCTCCTATCAGTATTGCGTCTGAGCTGATATTATAAAAATGTGAAAAAACAGCAGGGCATCCGTCAATTACGACCGGACACCCTGCATTTTATATTTTACCGGATGATCGCATGGATCATTCATGTATATACATTCTTGTCATATCAGGTTCGCCGTCACCCTGAACCATGCAGAGGAATTTCCATCCGTATCTTTCATAAAAGCCGATATGATCCGTTACAAGATAAACAGGTGAAATACCCTTTGATCTCATATCTTCAACAGCCATATCAAGCAGATTTCCTGCAACACGCTGACAACGGTACTCTTCATCTGTATATACAGCGCATACATTCGGCGCCAGATCCTTTCTGTCATGGAAATCATTTTCGATAACTCCCAGACCGCCTATGATCTTATCGCCGTCCAGACAAAGATACCAGCCGTATTCGTTATTCCTGTCAAGATAGTCCTCCATACATTCAAGATATGCTTCTACCGGAACACCCCATTTGCTGTTGAACCATTCAGCGGCTGTATTTTTCAGCTCAGGATGTTCACGCAGAGTTATGTATGTATATTCTTTCATCATATTTACTCCTTCATAAATTATTTTAGCTGATTGTAAAATACAGAATAGCAAGCTTTTATGCGGATTTTGTGTTATTACAATTATACTTTTTCTCCGTTTTTTATAGCTTATCATAATTATGGCAAGGTGTCTGCCCGCACCCCAAGGACACTTCCTGCGGGCGCCTACGGCGGCAGACGACCTTTCGCTATTTTACAATCGGCTATTATTTATTTTTCTGCTCCCACGCATTACATTATAGAACAAAAATATATAAAAATCAATCATAAAATTTTATTTTTTATTTTAATAAAATAGATAAACTATTGATAAATCACTCTTACCATTGTATAATTTAATCATGAGATCAGGCAATTGATCTGAATTATTATACAAATAGACAAGGAGCGTAAGCAATGACAAAAACAAAGATACCAAAAACTAAAGCTTTAATATCTGTTATCATGATAGTCGCAATGTTTTTCAGCATTTCTTCGACTGCATTTGCATCAGATCAGACCGAACGGTTCAGTTATAAGCACGATCCCCGCCTGAATCAGAACGCAATGAAGGATATTGTTGAGGATGAAACAGCGATCTACGGCTTTCGTCCCAGTGAGACAGGTAGTCTGAAGGATTATGCAAACGAAGACTGGTCTGATCCTGAGATAGTCGAAAAAGGACGGCAGGAACGAATAAAATATCACGAAAGCCTGCAATCAATGTATGATATTCTTCTACAGATGACGGCTGAGGGCAGCACCACAGAAGAAATAGCCAGAGCTGTAAGTACAAAAAGGAATGAGATACGTCTTGCGGTATATGAAAATGACCCGGAGGGGCTGGCTGAGCTAAAAGCAAGAAACCTTGAAAAATACGGACATGAGGAAGGTCCTCTGCCTGATGAGATGTATGAAAAATACGGCTCCTGGGAAATGGTGATAAATAAAGCGTTTTCAGCCAACTCCGGAATGGATGCGTGTCTCGGGCTTTACGATGACTATTATTATCTGTACGCGGCAACCGGACAGGTTGAACCTGATCCTGAGCTTTACCCGATAATCAGCGATCTTCCCTCACGCATTGATCTGCGCAATTATAACGGCAAAAATTATGTTACTCCTGTAAAAAACCAGAATCCCTTCGGCACCTGCTGGGTATTCAGCTGTATAGCATCCGCTGAGGAGGCGTACCTTTTTGATAACGATCTTGGAGTTCCGGCAGGTCAGAAAAATGAAAACGTCGATTTTTCAGAAAAAGCAATGGCATGGTATATCTGCCACATTCTTGACCCGGAGGGAAGTACAAATATGTATACAAAGCTCCAGGCTGGAGAAGGTATAGATTTTTCTGAAATTGAGCAAACAGATAAAAATGCCATATATAACGTGGGAGGTATATATTATTTTACGACGCAGTATCTAACCTCCGGAATGGGTCCTGTAAATGAAAACCAGGAAATAAACGGTGAATATCCATACGGATATTATGGAAAAAATAAATGGCAGCAAAACGACCGTAACGAAAGTGAAGAGGCTGCTGCGGCGAGAAAAAAGTATTATTATGAAGGCTTAAAAACAGAAATTGATAAGCTTGTAGAGTATGGTATGATAAACAGTGAGGATGAATTTGATGAATGGTTTGAAGATAACTGGGGACCGGGAGGCTCTTTATATGAACGGTCATTGGAGTATAATATTTATGCGCCGTATGACGACTGGTCATTGCCGCTGAATGACAGCTACAGATTCCCCGGAGCTGCTGCGCAGGTCAAGCAGGTAAGAACCTTCAGCTCCCTGTATTATTATGAAGACGGAGAATATCATTTTTCTCCCGAATCGCTTGAAATGGTGAAAGCGGAGCTTGCCGGAGGTCATGCGATCTCTGTCACTATCAATGCTGATGGGATGTCTCCTGATGACGAGCAGTCAAAATACGGATTTTTAAATTTTGATCATTGGGCGCAGTATTGCGGTGATGATACAAAGATTGGTGATCATAATGTTTGTATTATCGGCTATGATGATAATTATCCGAAGGAATTCTTTACAAGAAAGCTCGACGGAAATGTTGTGGAGGGAAGCACACCTCCCGGAAACGGTGCATTTATTGTAAAGAACAATTGGGGCAGCTCGGATTATGACCCCGGAGATCCCGGATATTCAGACTGGGGCTACAATCAAAGCGGATATTATTTTGTTTCTTATTATGATAAAACCCTTAGTGATCTGAATAGCGTACGCTTTTTCAATAAAAATGAAGTCCCCTTTGATAATGTTGTTTACGAGCAGTATGATTTCGTACCATGTAATAAAACCAGGGGATTTTATATGGAAGATGAGACAAGCTTTGCAAATATATTCACTGCTGAGGATGATCTGTATCTTTATAATATAAGTCTTATATGTCCTGCTGCGGATGCTGACGTATATTATGAGATCTATAAGGATACAGAAGATAATAAACCGGATTCCGGCATCTTCCTTGAAAACGGAGTTTATCACAGTGAAAATGCCGGTTATATCAGATTACCGCTGAATAATCTGTATCTTCTCAGGAAAGGTCAGCGCTATTCGGTCGTTATGACGATCAGATACGATGATTGTACTCTGGTACCGTTCAGTGTTTCTTACCGTTCTTTCTTTGATCATAATCAGACAGTCCATACCGTTGTGAATAAAGGCGAAAGCTTTATCGGCAATTCGGAAGAATGGAATGATCTGTTTGATGTGTATGACAGTATGGTCGATAGAATATATTCAGATATAACTGACTTCTATCATCCTGAAAGTATCAAGCGGGAATTTATATATGGCAAGGAAGGCATGATGCTGGATAATTTCCAGATCAAGGCTATACTTGTTCCCGCATCCGATTATACCTGTCCCCATGACGATCTTATCGAGATACCCGGAAAAGAGCCGACTGTCGGGGAAGATGGAAATAAGCCTTTTTATATCTGCCGACTCTGCGATGAATGGTTTGAGGATGCCGGCGCAACGATCAGGATAACGGATCAGGACAGCGTTATCATTCCTGCGCTTGCTGAACCGTCAGAGCCTTCTGAACCGTCAGAACCCTCAGAGCCGTCTGAACATCCTTCTCAAACGTCTGAGACTTCACAGGAATCATCAAAGGCACCCGGTATAATAGTTCCTGCTGAAAAGACTGAAAGCAGACCGGAAACCACTACAGTGACAGCTGCAAAAACTACGACCACAACACAGCTCACATCCGCAGACAGCTCAGCTCCGTCCACCGGAGAAGCAGCATTGCCATGTGTAACTCTTGTTGTTGTGATAGCATCAGCAGCAGTAATTATCCTTTCAAAAAAGAAGCAAGAAAAAAGCTTGAATAAATAATATAGTAAGAATACAGGGCTTCCGTACCGATAAAGTGCGGCAGCCCTGTGTAATAATCAAGGATTCTGGAAATGGTGAAAAGAAATGCTGAAATATACTGTACTATTTGTTCACGTTATGGGCTTTCGAGACAGAAGAGCTTGTCGATTACCGGGGACGCATACCAAAGATCTTCATTGATGACGGCAATCCTGTATTCTATGGCGGTCAGGACAGTAACGGCACTATCGAGGATAAACATATGTTCTTAAAGACTGGATCATGGATATCATTTCAGAGATATCATTTCAGAAACCGGCGCCGGCTTTGGAATCTTTTTGTTTCCCCATCCCATCCATGTATAACACGCGAGAGCGAAAGTAAAGCATTGTCAGACCTGACTCCGCGATTATGACTCCGGCGGCACGCCGGTTCGTATAAAATAATTCTGGGACTTTGATAAGGAGCTGGCATTGGAATCTTTTTGTTTCCCCATCCCATCCAAGCATAACACGCGAGAACAAAAGTAACGCATTATAAGACCTGACTCCGCGATTATGACTCCGGCGGCACGCCGGTTCGTATAAAATAATTCTGGGACTTT
>ONNU01000027.1 GCA_900319255.1 uncultured Eubacteriales bacterium | reverse complement strand
CGGGTTCGCTCTGCTTGGGCTGGTTTACAGTGTTTTTTGCTCCCGACAAAACAAACTCTTAGTCATTAAAGCCCGGCTTGCCACGGGGGTTAAGGAAAGGGGATTCCAAAAGGGGGAAAACTCAAGGGGGAACCCCCTTGTGGTTTCCACCTTTTGACTGACCAAAGTAGAAATACTAATGAAGTATGGCTCAGGGTAATAAAGTGGAACAGCGAATTCTAATTCCACTTTCCAAATTCCAAATTCCAAATTGAATTAAGTTCAAATTACATCCGTCAGAATAAAAATATTCTTAATGCTATTGACCAAAGTCAAAATTAATGATATCATAGATATTATGGAGAAAAATGGACTTAAAAAGGAAATTGCAAGAATTACTTGCTCAGTGAGTATCGGGAAATACTGTATTTATCACGTTTTTTTGTATTTAAAGAATAAAGATCGTATTGTTTTGTGAAAACCTGACTATGTGTTTGTTTTTGGTATTTTCATTTCCCGGAAAAAAATTTTTGCTTCCACTGAGATTGTGGAAAGGATCGTTCCGGTCGGTCATCATTACTTCGGAGGCATGGAAATGAGCAAAAAAAGCGGAAAAAAATTCAAGATCCGTTGGAGCCTGATTTTTAATGTTATTATTCTTGGTCTTACTGCTTTTCTGATATTGTATTTCGTTTTTTCGGAGGGCGGTTTTGTCGATCTTATTAACAGCGGACTGAAAATCAATGTTGTATGGATATTTATTGCGATATTCGTTCACCTGACGAATATCGCCCTTGATATGACGGTAATATATCTTTTTATGAAGGAAAACTGCCCGGAAATGACGCTGTATAAGGCGTTTATCTGCTCAATGACCGGTCAGTTCTTCTGCGCAGTCACCCCCAGCGCTACCGGCGGTCAGCCTATGCAGATTCTTTCAATGTCAAGAATGGGCATCAGACCTGCTAAAACTACCGCAGCACTGATACAGAAATTCCTCGTGTGGCAGTTTACCCTGGCAACCGTCTGTATTATCGCGGTCGTCGCAAGATTCGGATTTTTTGCCCAGTTCCTGGATCCGCCTATGTGGGTGGCTTCGATAATAGGCTTTCTTGCGCAGATCGCATTGATAGTTGTGCTTCTGCTGGCGTCCTTCTGTAAGCCCCTTACAACAAGGGTGGTAAACGCAGTTATCCGCTTTTTCGGCAGAATACACATTATCAAAAACCCGGAGGAAAAGATCACCAGTATTGATGAGACCCTTACCTCCTTCCATGACAGCAATAAGAATCTCAATAAGAATAAACCCCTGCTTATAAAGGTCTACGCTATCACTGCGGTACAGATGGTATCTTTTTTCCTTGTGCCCTATTGTATAGCGCGGTCATTTAATATTGACTGTAATGTATTTGATATGCTCTGTGCGCAGGCGTATGTAAATATGGTTTCCTGCCTTGTACCGCTGCCGGGAGGCTCCGGTGCGGCAGAGTATTGCTTCGGTATTTTCTTTGGCTCGTATTTTACTCCTATTACAATCAAATCAGCTATTCTTCTATGGAGAACCATTACCTATTACGGAACGATCATTATAACAGCGCCTTTCGCTATGCTGAAGAGTAAGAAAACAGAAGAATCACTTGAGGAAGAATTATCGTAACTGAAAAACTGAGGACAGTAAATTTATGGATAACGTAAAACCTGAAATTAGCGTTATAATTCCGGTTTATAACGGTGATGAGCATATAGGCAAATGCCTCAGCTCACTAAAAAAACAAAGCTTTACTGATTTTGAGGTGCTGATCGTCAATAACGGCTCTACGGATAATACACAGCAGATCTGCAAAAAATTTGCCGATGCTGATAAACGCTTCAAGATCATCTATCATCATCACGGCAGCGCCGGCGAAGCCCGTAATATCGGTATAGATATGGCAGCGGGCAGATATATCGCCTTTGTGGATTCCGATGATACCGTGCTTGAGAAGTACCTGGAAAAGCTTCATACAGCTATTGTGAAAAATAATGCCGATATCTCTGTGTGCGGCTTCTGCCTGTATTATAAGAATTCCGACAGGGTAGTGCAGCGGCACAGAATAAAGGATAAGGTCTATGACCGCTCCGAAGCAATGAAGGAGCTGCTCCGTGACAGAAAGATGCGCTTCTATCTGTGGAATAAGCTCTGGAAAAGCGAGCTTTTCAAAGATCATAATATCAGCATACCGGATATGTATTATGAAGATGCGGTGGCTTGCGTGATGCTTTACTGCCATGCGGATAAGGTGGTGACCACGGATTACTGCGGCTATTCGTATGTGAGGGCTTCCTCAAGCGTTCTCAGAGAGGTCGAAATGAATAAGTCCAGAGTCAATGACTATATCAATACTATCCCTATGATAAGAAGATATCTTGAGGAAATGGGCTATTATAAAGACGTGAAAGCGCCCTTTAACAGACATATTTTCCATGTGTTCTTTTCCGTGCCCTTCCTGTCTGCGCAGGCTAAAAAGAAGGGGCTTGATAAGGGCGTGCTGAAAAATTCCTTCTCCGGAATGGGAAAGGTCATAAGATCATGCAGATGTGACCCGGCTGATCTTGAAAATATCGCAGACGAGGATGTAATAATTTAAGGAGGTTCCTGTTATGTCCAGAACGCCGAAGGTTTCTATCATCGTACCAATCTATAATGTAGAAAAATATATAGGCAGATGCCTTATGTCAATAAAAAAGCAAAGCTTCAAGGATTTTGAGGTGCTGCTGATAAATGACGGAACTCCGGATAACAGTATGAGGATCGCAGAGAAATTCGCCAATGCGGATAAACGCTTTGTGATATATAATAAGGAAAACGGCGGCCTTTCCGATGCGAGAAATTACGGAATAGACCGGGCTGTGGGAGACTATATAGTATTTATCGACAGCGATGATTATATCGACAGCGATTATGTAAGAGCATTGTATAACGAATGTGTCATCAATAATGCAGATATCAGCTGCTGCCGTTATAATATGTATTTCACGGATAAATTCATCATTCCTATCCCCGTAGGGAGAAAGAAAAGCGTGATCGACAGGGACACCTGCCTTGACGTTCTTATCAGGGATAATAATATGCAGAGCTTTGCATGGAATAAAATGTATAAACGCTCGCTTTTCTCTGAAACGGGAATAAGATATCCCGTCATGTATTTCGAGGATGTGGCTACCTCTCCGAGAGTTGTGTATAATGCAGAAAAGATCGCAATAAGCGACAGATATCTGTATAACTATGTAAAGCGCGGAGGAAGTATACTTTCCACCATGAATTCAAAAAAGATCAATGATTATATCAGATCCTACTATATCATAAGAGATTACCTTGAAAAACAGGGGGCTTTTGAGCGTTTCAGAGGCTCGCTGAGATTTGTAAGCGCAAAGGTGGAGCTTATCAATATATATTCCGTATTGAGAGAGCATATAATCGCGCGTAATTTCAAGGATGCGGGGAAGAATTTAGGAAAGAATCATAAGCTGTTTAAGATAGTGAATGCCAAGGGAT
>ONNU01000246.1 GCA_900319255.1 uncultured Eubacteriales bacterium | reverse complement strand
TGTTTTTTTATCCTGAAGCACGATATAATCCGTCACATTAATTATACATTTGGTATAGCAGGCGATAGCGGCTAACTTAAGACTTAAGGCTTAAGAATTAAAATCTCCAAACTAATTCCTGACTCCTGATTCAATTCCACTTTCCACTTTCCAAATTCCAAATTTCAAAAGCAAAATCCGCGATTGAAATTATCCCTGCCCTCTGATATTATATTATTAAAGAACATTCAACGGAGGGTTGATATTATGAGTGTGATCGGAAAACAGATCAAAAAGTACAGAACTGAAAAGGGACTTACTCAGGAACAGCTGGGGGAGCTTGTGGGGGTGACAACTCAGGCTGTTTCCAAATGGGAAAGAGGCAGCACTCCTGATGCTGAGCTGCTGCCGGCGCTTGCTGATGTGCTGAATGTCAGCGTTGACGCTCTCTTCGGCAGGCAGGAGCAAAGCCTTTCCGCTTCTATCTCAAAGCAGATCTGCTTATCTCCTGTGGAACAGGCATATAAGCTTGCCTTTCGCATATGCTGGGCTATCGAGATCGGTCTTGTGCAGGATGCGGCGGCGCTGGAGGACTTTCTGGGCAGATTTACCGAGCCTGATAACATCCCTATGGATAAGGAATCCTACTCCGCAAAGATAATGCACGACACAGGTATGGCTTCGGTCAGACTTTCGCCGGATCTGCATTATTTCTTTATGATGGAGGAACCGAAAAGCGGGCTGAGGGAACAGCTTTCCGATCCTGAAAAGCTCCGCCGTGTATTCCAGATACTGTCCGACAAAAAGCTGCTGCGCATAATCTGCTGTATGTACTCCCGGCTGAATACCCCCATAGATACCTCGCTGCTGAGCAAAATGACCGGCTTTTCAACGGAGGAGGTAGACCGCTGTATGGAAATACTCTGCAATAACGATCTTGCCGCCTGCAACACCGTTTCCACAGCTGACGGGGAAATCAGGGCTTATACATACAGAATGGAATTCTATGTCATTCCCCTGCTTTGCTTTGCGGATGATATCGCAAGAAATAATTCCAGGGATTTTATATTCCGCATAAGCCGCAGCAAGCCGCTTTTATAAACTCCCGGTTGATATGCTATCCGTTCTGTTGATGCAAAGCTGATACGGTTGCTTGTTTTTATTGATGATCTGTTTTATTATAATATCAGAACATGAATCAGTTGTCCGTATCATTCATTTTGCCAACGGAGGTAGTATTATGAAAAAGCTGTTATCTCTCGCCCTTGCCGGTCTGCTCCTTTGCAGCGCCGCAGCCTGTTCTGCCGGAAACGGTAATGATAAGCCCGCTTCATCAGCTCCCCCTGCACAGTCCTCAGAGCCGTCTCCTGAGCAGTCCCCCGCAGAAGCCTCACGGCAGTCCCCGTCCGATGAAACAGACTCTTCCGCAGAGCAGATGAATGATACAGAAAAGGCTGTGCTTGAGCTGACTGAGGGCTATGATTTCAGCGGTATTATCTGCGCTTATAAGGACGGAGAAGAGATCGTGTCCATCGCAGAAGGCAATAACGAAAATGGCGAAGCATATAAGGCTGACGACTGTGTACCGGTAGGCTCTGTATCGAAGCAGTTCTGCGCTGCGTCTGTCATGCTTTTGCAGGAACAGGGCAAGCTCAGCCTTGACGATACCCTTGACAAATATTTTCCTGAATATGAGCCGGGAAAGAAAATACTTGTCAGCCACCTGCTTTCCATGCGTTCCGGTATCCCTAATTTCATTGACGAGCTTGCATATAAAACCTCGGAGAATAACACAGCTGAGGAAAATATCCGCATATTGAAGGAATGGATATTCAGCCAGCCCCTGAAAAACGAGCCTGATACAGAGTTTGAATACTGCAATACAAATTACTTCCTGCTGAGCCTTATCGTTGAACAGGTGAGCGGAAAGAAATATACAGACTTTCTGAGAGAAAGCATTTTCGCTCTCCTTGGAATGAAGCATACCGGCAGCATCCCGGAAATGGCAGCCGGCGCAGAATGGACAAAGGGCGCTTCCATAAAGGAAGTACAGCTCCAGCCGGGACTTACTCAGGGCGCAGGAGATATCGTGACCTGCGGTGAGGATATCAGCCTCTGGCTGACCGGTCTTGCATCCGGAAAGGTTATATCTGAGGAAAGCTTCAAGGCAATGGCTACGGATCATTCCTCGCCCACGGGATATGGTTACGGTCTGTATGTACCTTTCTGCGGCGGTATCGGACATCCCGGAAGTATAGGTATATATTCTGCTGCCGATTATATCAATACAGATGATAATGTGATAATATTTATTTCGTCAAGCACCCTTGGTGCAAATGAGGTTTTGCCTTTACTCACCGGAATTGTTGAAGAATTGCAGTGAAATGAATCCGAAAACTGACATTTCTGATGAGGATGGAAAAAGAGAATCCGTTGTTCTGCTTTTGCAATCTCCTTTCCTTATCCCCCTCAGCGACCAAAACTTTAGCGGCTAAGAGTTGGTATTGTATCATTCGAGGGGTCAAAGATCAATCTGAATATTCACCTTTTCGATGAATTCGATAATTCTGAGCATTGTATAAAAATGCGCATGAATACTGTCCATTGAGTTTCACAGATTCAGGTAGTTTTACAATCAGCTGTCTGAAAATAACATAAGGAGGAAAAAACTATGATACCTGAAAAGATTGAGGATCTGTTCCTGCCCTATCCCGGAAGAGATGGACGGGCAGTCCGTGTTTATGTGCCTGCCCATGAGGAGGGCGAGACCTTTCCCGTTATCTATATGACTGACGGGCAGAATGTTTTTGAGGACGATAATGTAAAATACGGCTGCTGGTATACCCGTGAAGCTGTACGTGCTAAAATGGCAGGCTCAGGCAGGGGCGCTGTGATAGTGGGCATCGACAACGAGGGCGATCCCCTTACCCGGGCAAATGATCTGACCCCTGCTTCAATAGGCGAACCCATAGCTCCCGAAGAGGTAAAAAAAGCCATGCATCTTTCCGGTGAGACCTTTGATGATTTTGTGATAAATACGGTAATGCCGGCTGTTGAAAAAGCCTTCCCCGTGAAAAAGGGACGGGAAAATACAGCCTTCTGCGGCAGCTCCTCAGGGGGATTGATGACATTTTTCTCTGTTATGACCCACCCGGATAAATTCGGCGCAGCGGGAGTGTTTTCCCCCTGCTTTATGATCTATAATCCTATGGATCTGGGAAAATGGATAGATTCAGTTATCGGGGATGAAAAGCCCTTCCTGTATCTTTATTCCGGCGCGGGAGATGATATGGAAAAAGCGATCTGCCACAGCACAGAATGGACATACGCTTATCTGAAAGACCGTTATCCTGCCGAAAAAATGAAAAAGCTCATCAAACCCGAAAACGAACACAAGGAATATTCATGGGCGGAAACCTTCAAGGTTTTTCTTGATATATTCCTGGGCTGATGACAAAAAATAACACATGAATCTGTAAAACTCAACGGCAAAAAACTGTATTCATGAGTAGTTCTTAAATAATCAAAATTATCATATTCACCGAAAATTTGCAATTTCAGATGAGCTTTAAACTCTCACCTGAATCCGTGAAACTCAACGGTAACAATATATTTAGTTACTGTATTCATGCGTATTTTTAACATTATTCAGAATTTTCAAAT
>ONNU01000344.1 GCA_900319255.1 uncultured Eubacteriales bacterium | reverse complement strand
TGTACATCTCCAGACGGTTATTAAGACTGGGTATATATTCCTCCGGAAGATAAGCGTCCTCTGAGATATCGACTGAACATTCCCTGTCCTCGGGCTTTGGTTTTTCCCCCTTAGCCTTGCTTACGGCTTCCCCAAGCAGTTTCATATACATATCGTAGCCCACATCAGACATATGACCATGCTGCATTGCGCCAAGCATATCGCCTGCGCCTCTTATTTCAAGATCTCTCATAGCAATTTTAAAGCCTGAGCCGAACTCTGTAAATTCTCTTATAGCCTCAAGGCGCTTCTGAGATATTTCTTTTATTTCCTTATTCGGACGGAAGGTAAAATAGGCATAAGCTCTCCTTGCAGACCTTCCGACTCTTCCTCTGAGCTGATACATCTGGGAAAGACCCATTCTGTCGGAGTCCTCAATAATGAGGGTATTCGCATTAGGGATATCAACTCCGGTTTCAATGATAGTAGTGCATACAAGTACATTTATTTCCTGTTCAAGCATTTTCCTCCAGACCTCGGAAAGTTGCGTCTCAGACATTTTTCCATGACCCACTCCGACCTTTGCCTCCGGCACAGCGGCAGCGATCTCTGCGGCTCTTGTTTCGATGCCGTTTACCCGGTTAAAAAGATAAAATACCTGTCCGCCCCTGCGAAGCTCCCTTCTTATAGCCTCATTTATTACTGCTTCATCAAACTCCATCACATAGGACTGTACCGGATGTCTGTCCTGGGGAGCCTCCTCAATAGTTGACATATCCCTTATGCCGGACATTGCCATATTCAATGTTCTTGGAATAGGCGTTGCAGAAAGCGTAAGAATATCTACATTACTATACAGTGCTTTGAAGTTCTCTTTCTGTTCAACTCCGAAGCGCTGTTCCTCATCTATGATGAACAAACCGATATCACGGAACCTGATATCCTTCTGTATCAGTCTGTGAGTACCTATGATCATATCAATATCGCCGAGCTTGAGTTTTTCTATAATTTCCGCCTGCTGCTTTGGTTTACGGAACCTTGAAAGAAGCTCTATATTTATAGGGAAGCCCTCGAAGCGGCGCAGAACAGTCTGATAGTGCTGCCAGGCAAGGATAGTTGTCGGGCACAGCAGGGCGCACTGTTTACCGTCCGTCACGCACTTGAATGCTGCCCTGAGTGCGACCTCTGTTTTTCCGAATCCGACATCTCCGCAGAGCAGTCTGTCCATCGGCACCGGTTTTTCCATATCGGCTTTTATTTCCTCGATGCAGCGCTTCTGGTCATCAGTTTCCTCAAATTCAAATTTATTTTCAAAATCCCTTTGCCACTCGGTATCTCCGGAGAATGAAAAGCCCTTGACCCTCATTCTTTCCGAATACATCTTTATAAGCTGCTCCGCGATATCCTTTACAGCTGCGCGGACACGGCTTTTTGATTTTTTCCATTCATTTCCGCCCAGACGATTCAGCTTTACAAGAGTATCCTCCTTCGGGCCGATATACTTGGAGATCATATCAAGCTGAGTTACCGGTACATACAATATAGCGCCCTGAGCATATTTTATTTTTATATAGTCCTTAATACCGGCGTGCATATCCTTTTTTTCCACGCCTGCAAACATACCGATACCATGAGATGAATGTACTACATAATCGCCCTCTGAAAGCTCCGAAAGACTGAAAAGAGCATTACCCTTTCTGCGCGGCCTTTGTTTTTTTCTTCCGGAATTCATGGACGCATGAGAATGGGATATAATGCAGAACCCGGCAGAGGGATATTCCATACTTGCGCTGAGTGTTCCCGGCGCTACATATACACCATTTTCATCAATAGTGCTGTCGTCCGACAAAAGACTGACATTCATTCCTCTGTCATGCAGTTCCGTAAAGAGGTTTTCAGCATTTTTTGCTGTACCGGCGAGTATAACGACCTTATCATCCACAGCTGCAGCGCTCTCAAGATCCTCACATAGCACACTTACAGAACCGCCCCAGAGTGAAGGCTGCTTAGCCGTAAAATTCACGAATTCCCTCAGCGGAAGATCACAGCTGCCCTTTGTAAAGTTATCAATAAAGACAGTATCTCTTGCAGAGATAGCTGACATATGGTCATCCCATTCTCCGCTGAACCTGTCCATACCCCTGCACAGGATACCCTCTTTAAGATAGTCAGAAAGATCCTCGCCCCACTGGAAGGACACCGAGCGCATCCTTTCCTTCATATCAGGATGCTCCGATACGAACACAAGTTCCTTATCGACAAAGTAGTCATATAAAGTTGCCGGGGTATCGTAGATAAGCGAATAATACTTATCAATTGATGTTATTCTGCCGTTTTCCCTTATTTTTTCGGCTTCTGAGAGCATTATTTCCCTTGCCTTCGGAGCGTTCCTGTCACGCAGCGATGCTGCTTTTTTTTCTATTTTTCTTGCAAGTTCTTCCCTGTCGTCAAAAAGAAGCTCACTTGACGGAGTTATCGTTAAGCAGTTGACCCTGTCTGTTCTTCTCTGGGTATCGACATCGAATCCACAGATCGTATCGACCTCATCGCCCCAGAATTCTATACGGTACGGATGACTTTCCGAAGGCATGAAAATATCAAAAATACCGCCCCTTACTGAAAACTGACCGCTGCCCTCGACCTGATCCGCCCTGACATAGCCGCAGGAAAGGAGTATGGACATAAGTTTCTCCTGTGATATCTCAGCGCCCTCCTTTATTACTGCGGTATTGTTTTCAAGTATTTCAGGCGGCACAGTATATTGCAGTGCGGCA
>ONNU01000026.1 GCA_900319255.1 uncultured Eubacteriales bacterium | reverse complement strand
TCATTCCGCCCATACCGCCGAGAACAAATCCGTGCTTATCCTTGAATAACTCAAATTTATCGCCCTGCTTCAATACCGGGAATTCATGCCCTGCGTTGGATGCGGTCAGCTTTCCGGTGGATATCTCCAGTATTCCAAGCCAGACCGTTACGAACATATCCTCCTGATTACGGGAACATATCGCCTTATTTGCAGTGGACAATATCTCGCTGGGAGATTTTCCCATCTTTGCATAGTTTGATATAATGATCTTCGTCGACATCATAAACAATGCCGCAGGTACGCCCTTTCCTGATACGTCAGCCATTACTATGCACAGATGGTCGTCGTCAACAAGGAAGAAATCGTAAAAATCCCCTCCTACCTCCTTTGCAGGATCCATTGATGCAAATATATCAAATTCTGTCCTGTCAGGGAATGGCGGGAAAATATTCGGGAGCATACTTGCCTGTATCTTTGTTGCAAGCGCAAGCTCTGTTGTGATCCTTTCTTTTTCGGCTGTGATCTTCGTCAGGTCATCAACATAGTTTACGATCTTTTCCTCCATCGTATCAATTGACGCTGCAAGCTCGCCTATCTCATCTTTATTCTTTATTTTTTTGCTGAGGGTTTGTTTTGCAAGCTTATTTTCCTTTGCAAAACGGCTGGTTTCCTTTGTTATCTTCCTGACCGGCTTCAGGAATACGATATTAAGATAAATGGACTGTAATATTATTACCAGTATCGCTGTAATGATAAGAACTCCGATAACCTTGAACAGATAGTTATTTCTTACCTTTACAAGATCCTCCATCTGACGCTGTACGCAAAGTATCGCTGTGGTTTTTCCGTTTTCATCCTTCAGCGGTATCATTGCGGTGATATGAGGATCGGTTTCGATATATCCCTGATCTCTTATTACTACTTCATGCTCTGATAAGCCGTCATACAGCTTTTTATATTTTTCACGGTATTCGTCATTTGTCGTATCACGGACAAAGCCGAAATTATAGCATTTATAATTGCTTTTCTCATTTATGGTAGAGAACAGAAATGTGATATGCTTATAATCCTTCAGATCGGGACGGATGACATAGATAAATGTCACGCCGGAGGAATTGCACAGCTTATCCATTTTATACCATGCGTCCAGATATTCCTTGGTCTTGCCCTCGCTTTTTGCGTAGTTATCCATTCTGGTGGTATCAACACAGGCACTGGCTGCGATCTTTGCGATAAAATGAGCATCCTCTGAATACTGGTCAAGCAGCGCATTTGTAAAGCCGTTATATCCGATCATACTTATTACGACTGAAAACAACGTGAGAAGCACTACGATACTTATTACGCTTTTGAATACGATGCTTTTTATGACTTTCTTTTTCTCTTTTTTAGTGGGTTTATGGGTTTCTTTTTGTACATCGTTGTTTTTGTCCTTATTTTTCAAATTTATCACGCTCCGTTTTTCATCCGCCCGTGTGACACTGGATGCGAATTTGCAGGGGGCATTATCTGACGCTGAGTTCTGACAGTTTTGCCTTAATGCCCTGAGTAATGCTTCATTATTATTATTATTTCTGCTTTAGTGGGGTCAAAAGGTGGAAACCACAAGGGGTTCCCCCTTGTGGTTTCCACCTTTTGGAATCCCCTTTCCTTATCCCCTGGCAAGCCATACTTTAGTAACTAAGATATGATATATGATGATGATTTCAAAACATAAATTCCCCCGGCGGAAATAGTTTTTCTGCCGGGGGTCAGCTCGGCGCCTTCGCGCTATGCGGTTATCATGGGTTATTATTCTCTTTCCGGATCGCTTCATATGGATCCCGGACAGCGGGAATCAATTTTTCAGGTAGATGAAATTGTAATAACCTTTTCTGATGTTGTTCCTGCAGAATCAGTTGCTATTACCTTGAGATCATAGCTTGCTGCTTTTGTAGGTGTGAACTTAGCATATGTTCCTTTTTCGGTGGCTGCTGTAATAGTGTTCCATTTGCTGTTTTCACTTCTCTTGAAGAAATACTGATATGTCCTGGGCTTCTCGCCGCCGACTGCTCTGCCGGAAATGGTGACAGTCTTATTTACGGGAACCTCTGTGGGTGTGTTGATAAATGATACATTGGTAAGCGGCAGGCTCTCGTATGAAGTTACAGTCATCAGCTTTGTTTCTGTATGACCATCGCCGTCCTTGACAACTACCTTGATATCATAATCTGCGGCTGCCTTCGGAACAATGTTTATACGCTTTGTGCTGCCGAATTCCTCGCCTACACGATACCACTTTGAATTTGTACTTCTCTTATAATAGAATGCGTAGGTATATTCGCCGTCTCCGCCGTCTGCTGCGCCTGTTACTGTGATATCATCGCCGATCTGAACTTTGTCAGAAACAAGCCATGAATTATTTTCAAGCTGCTTTTCTGCTTCGACTACATTTACACTCATGATCTTTTCGACCTTATTGCCCTCTGCATCTGTTACTACAGTCTTTACATCATAGTCTGCTACAGCTGTGGGCTTGAAGGTGTTTTTCTTGAGAGCGTTCCACTTGGTGTTTGTGGATCTCTTATAGAAATATTCAAAAGTATATGGCTCTTTGCCGTATTCTGCGGCTGCATTGATAACGACCTCTGATCCAAGAGTAACCGTCTCGGATTCAACCGTTGAAGTATTGGTCAGGACATCATTGATGCGATAAAGCTGTGCGCCGTAGAACGGGTTCGCTGTACCCAGGAACAGTCCGTAGGGTGTAGCTGCCATTGAACGTCCGCCGTAGTTATACTTATCGCCAAAGCCGTCATCTGTTACAAGCTCAAAATGCTCGCCGTCTGATGTTCTGATAATATCAAAGCCCCATTTGTCATTCCTGACCATTGAGGAGATATAAGCGTACATTGCAAGACCTTCCCAGTCGATGGCATTGACCGCTTTCTGGCTCTTATCGCTTACTTCTGCCATCTTCTGCTCAAGCACTCTGATATAAGCATTAACTGCTTCTGCTTTTTCGTTATATTTCTGAACACCCTGATCAAGCGCTTCTATGGATTTCATAACACCGGTGAAGATCGCTTCCATGATCTTATTCTTTATTCTGTTTGAAAGAGAATTATCCTCTGTTTCATCAGTGACCTCCTGGGTCTCCTCGTTTTCAGGTTCCGGAGTTTCCTCGGGAAGATCTGTAAAGAAGAGATGAATGATGTTATCATAGGTCTCCTTGATCATTGACGCTGCGGTGTCTTTCTTCTCTTTGAGATCCTTCATCCTGGCTACGAGGGACTGTACCTGTTCGCTCTGGATGATAGAATATATCTCGGAAATGATCATGCTGAGTATCTCATCTGTATTCAGCATTTTAAGCTCGGGAAGGTCGATCTTCATTTTCTCCAGCTGGCTGAGAAGCATTTCCTTGTTAGCGTTGAAGAAGCCCATAAGCTGTTCATCGCTGAGCTGGCAGAAATCTATCATTGACATATCCTGCGGAATGAGCTTATCCAGAATACCCTTGCTTCTGAGGTAATCTATCATCTTGGAAGCTGAAGCTACGGCTCCGGCTGCAACTATTGAATTTGTTTCAGATATCTTCTTAACGAGCTTCTCATATGTTGCCTTGTTCGCAAGCGCTTTTTCCAGTGCAGCAACTGCATCATTCACCATTTCGTTTGCTTTCTGGAAATCTTCAACATAATCTTCGAAATTGCCGCTTTCGGATGCTTCATCAAGAAGCGCCTGCAGATTTGCAGCAGCAGCTTCAAGTGAGGATTTCGCGGTCGCCATCTCTACGGAGCCGTCGGGTATAAGAAGAATTGAAAGATCAAGGATATATTTGATCTGATCCTCCCACTCTTCCTTTGTCATATTGATGAAATTGCCGTCTGTCAGCTTTGTGATATAATTATATATGGTAGCAGAATCCATTGTCGTCAGATAAAGCTGATCGTTATAAACCTCTGCTCTCCAGATATATTCATTTGTGGTTCCCTCGACAAGATCAGTAAAGCCCTGTACCTTCTCGAATGCGCCTGTTTCATTGTTCAGCTTCCACAGGCTCTGGGGATGACGGAGCGTACCATACATGGGCTTGAGGAAATCGCTCGCTTTTATTTCAAAACCTAATGTCGATTTAAGAAGACCTGAAATAGCATCTGTCTCAGCTCCCAGCGTATGGTCAAAGTCAAATACATACAGCTCGTCCTTGTATACGACCGGTGTTGCAACAATTGAAAGATACTTCTGAAAGGGTGCGCCTGCCGGTCTGAGTCCTGCATCATTTATGCCGTTTTCGGTGCCTACAACTTCCTGCCATACCCAGCCGTATTCGTTAGCTGTCTCGCCGGCTTTTGCAGGATGACCCTTGAACATTACAAAGCCCTTGCTTCCGGGAAGGGTCGCATAGATATCGCCATTATAAGCGCACATATCCCAGATAGGACTTGCAGCAGCATTCTTGAGAGCCATATCCTCTGCATAGATGCCGAAATCCTTATAATCGGCTACTCTCTCCCACTTTGTATTGTCATCCTCTCTCATTCTGAGAATGGCTAACTTTTCGCTGTAATCATATCCCTCAGCGAGTTCCTCGGAATCATCAATGCCGCCGAAATAGAGTGAGCCTTCAAATTCACAGGCAGCTCTCATGCTCGTTCCGTTAGCGGTGGAATATACGCTTGTGATATTATCCTCTTCATCAATGCAGAAGATATCATTGGTAACTCCTTGTTCAGAATCTGTTACTATGTTAGCACCTGCGCAATAGGAGCCAAAGTATACATTATCGCCATGAGTAATTGCCATACGGAAGGATACACCCTTGGGCGCTGTATATATAACTTCCATATCGCCTGTCTTACAGTTTACTTTGATGATCTGTCCTCCCTCCTCTGCGGTGGGATGAGGAACATCACCGTTCGATACAACGTCTGCAAGTCTCCAGACATTTTCTTCGCTCATTCCTAATAAAGTAAGAATATTAGCATAATTGTTTACAACAGCTGCCCCTATATTCTTAGCTGTGCCTATGTAGAGATAATCACCTCTCACAGCCATACACCATGCATAGCTGTTCTCTCTGTCTCCGCCCTCTACCAGACCGTCAGTCTGACGCTGCTGTCCTTCGGGATTGGAGATCCTTGTTACTGTCTGATTTGTGTACACTGCTGCGGATGCCGGAATAGCCGCTATTGTGCCGATAGATGCAGCAGCAAGCGCAATAGCTATGATTTTTGTAGCAGTTTTCTTGATATTCATAGTTTAGTCCTCCTCTGATATAATCCTGAAATATAAAGTCCAAAGAATAGAATTACTCCGGACTTATGCTATATAGATTATTATAACATATTACACCAAAAAAATCACGCAATATTTATCAAATTATGGTGTAAATATTCAACAAAATTCATTTGTTACAATTGTGATTTGTTACAAAATATAGATTATTTTGAGATTTGCGCTAAAGTTTAGTTATTATTTATCATAGTGAGAATTTTAAGCGCAATAAAGAACTTTTCAAGCGAATGATTGGCTTCATAAAGTCCTTCGGGTCTGTACTTGCTTTCGTCAAGGATATCGCCTGTTACAAGAAAGCTGTACAATTCGACATTATAGAAATCACAGACTGCCTGCAAGCCGGCAAGCTCCATTTCTACGGCGATACAGCCTTCGCTTTTTCTTTTTTCTACCGCCTGCTTTGTTTCCCTGTAGGGCGCGTCCGTTGTCCAGACCTTTCCCATGACATATGGAAGCTCCAGCTGTTCAAATATCTTTCCCAGCTTTTCGCCGTTTTTTATCTCCATATAATCCGATGGCGGCGCATAATGATAGGACATTCCTTCATCACGGTATGCGCTGGTGGGGATAACATATCTGCCGTTTGTGGCTTTGCTGTCAAGTGCCCCCGCTGAACCGAAAATAATAAGATTTTTAATTCCTGTCTGCCACTGCATTTCAATAATATCGTTCCCTGCAAGGGTTGCACCGATACCCGACATATAGAAAATAACCTTTTTTCCATCTATATCAAGCAGGTAAACCGGTCTGTGTCCGTTCGCCGAGCCGATATTCGCTGCCTCCGTATGCGGGTACAGATCAAGCACAGTCCTGAATATCTCATGCGAAAAGGTCGCGATCGCTGTTTCGCAGATGTATTTCCTTTCGCCGAGAAAGTCGCCGGGAGAAATCAGGCTTTCCGGCTCATCATAATAAGAATGTATTATCATGTGATAATTGCCTCCGTAAATTTTTATGAATCATAGAACATCTGACCATCGTCTGTTACAAGGCGCTGAGCTTTCGGGTATTCATATATCAGATCGTTTCCGGCATTCTCCGCAAGATAATCTGCAAATCTTGATGCGTACCATTTCGCCATCTCAAGATTATGCATATTGTAATTTCCGCAGTTTTCTGCTGTGGCGCCGGGTACGGTTGCAGTATCCTCTGTTGACCTGAAAGCGCGCTGGAGAAGTCCGGATATCTCACGGGGTGAACGGCTGCCTTTCATAATGAGATAAAAGCCGGTAAGGCAGCCCATGGGTCCCCAATAGATGATCTCATCTTTCCATTCGGGATCATTTCTGAGACAGGTCGCTATTATATGCTCCAGAGAATGCATTGCCGCAACATCCACCGCAGGTTCTCTGTTCGGTCTTGTCAGTCTTACATCATAGGTCGTGATGACCCCTCCCTCATGCTCATCCTGACGGCTCACGAAAATTCCGGGAATAATTGCTGTATGGTCTACTGAAAAGCTTGGTATCAGATCCATAGTTTTCTCTCCTTTATTTCAATATATAACTGATTATACTACAAACCAGCATACTTTTTCAATAGAGCCGGCCCGCCGCCGCCGGCCGCTCTGGTTAAATTCAGAATACTCACAATTACGAAAGCCCTACACTTTATATTTTATTCTATCAATTTAATACATAAACATTGTTTATTGCTTTTTTCAAGAATTCAGCTATTCTATAAAGTTATTTTGTGGAGTTTTCAATCATTTCCGAGGTGATACTGTCATATTTTCCTTCGGGATAGAATCTCCTGCCCCATTCCGCTATTATCATTTCACACTGAAATTCATCAAGTCGGACATCAATAGCTTTTGTTATTCCATCGGGGGCAGTATATATCAGGCGGACAAAATACCGGTACTCCTGACCGGAATACAGGTTATCCTCATATTGCTTCACCCGTACCATTTTTCTGGTCAGATCCTGCACCATATTATTATCAATGGCATAAATATATTTATGATTATATATTACAGTGTAACCGCTTCCGATATTTATGCCGTTACTGCCGAAGGACAGCATTTTCCCCTTTACATATGATTTTTCGATTTCAGATATTTCGGTATGCTGTTTCAGAAATTTCTGCACAGCGCCGCCTCTGAAATTAGTATATCCTACCGCTGTGATGATCCCGCCGAGAATGATCCCGAAAACTGCGATCGCCTTATCCTTGATTTCTGACATAGGGATAAACAGGATAAATACAGAGCCGATTATCAGAAAGATGCCTGATCTGATGATCCACAGATTGTCTTTGCGGTATCGTTTTTTCAGGTCATGCACCATGCCTTTTTTGCTTATCGTTTCAAAGGGATGCTTTTCCTTATAGGTCAGATATGCTTTTTTCCATTCCGTCTGACGATATTTTGCTCCGCTGAGAAAATCCTGCTTGTCCTTTTCGGAGCTTTTGTTTTGACGCTTTTCTTTATTAAATGAATATACGGCATATATGATAAGAGGAATCATGGAGATAATTGCGGCAGCTAAAAACTTTATATCTCCGGTGAAAAGCCAGATCCCCACAAGGGCTGCAAAAAAACAGACTGCCGTTATTATCACAAGCACAAGATTTTTCTTCGGATCAGGTACGCTGCTGTTTACTTTTAAACATTCATTGATAATTTTCTTTAATTTTTCAAGCATATTTTTTCTCCTGAGTATGAAATTTGCTGTATAATTGTTATTTCTATCCTGAATCCGTGAAACTGACATCTGCGTTGCTGGCTGGAAAAGGAAATCGGTTGTTCAACTTTTATGCTCTGAGTTATACTTTTTCAGTTTTTCTGCTTTGGTGGGTCAAAAGGTGGAAACCCCTTTCCTTAACCCCCGTGGCAAGCCAGACTTTAATGACTAAGATTTAGTGTTGTCAGGAGCTTTACAAAAAAGTTTTCTGATGCAGATAGCAAAAATCCGGATTGCCTCACAATACCGATCCTCCGCGCGTTGGACAGAAAGCAGAAATTTGATAAAACTCACCCACGTGGAACGCACCCGGGGGGAGATAAGGAAAAGGGATTTCAAAAGGGGAGAACCTTAAGAGGGGGGCGCAGCCCACCTCTTGTGGTTCTCCTCTTTT
>ONNU01000024.1 GCA_900319255.1 uncultured Eubacteriales bacterium | reverse complement strand
GGCGGAAACGAATGTATGGTCAGAGAATATACAGAGATATGCAAAAAGTATAAATTCAAGGCAAAGGTCTATCCGAAAATGTGCAGGGGCTTGCAGAATATTGGTAATCCCGACCTGCTTGTGCTGTTCACGGATACCATGTCGCATAAAATGCTGCGTTGTGCTTTAGACAGCGCAAAAGGGCTGAATATCCCGGTGGAGCGTTCTCATTCAGGCTCTAAATCAGCTCTGAAAAATATTCTTGACCGGTATGCAGGATGAAAGGAGAGACGGGTCATGTCAGATGAGCTTTTACTCCGGCACTGTTCCCCGACAGTGATCGGCTTAAAAACAGCAAATATGTTTGTCTGTCATTTTGACAGAAAGGAGCAGGAACGCAGCGCTCTGAAAAGGCTGAACAAAATGCTGTGCCCCAAAGGAATGTGCATCATACCGCTGAAGCATAACAGAAATAATGTCCTTTTGTATCTGTACCGCCCGTCAAAGCTTAAAAAGGATCTGCAGAATATACAGGCTGACAAGCTTCTTCAAAGCTGCGGCTACAGCTGTGGAAACATAAATCACTGCATTGTTCAGCTTATAAAAAGACTCAGAGAAAATAAAGATTTTCCCCATGAGATAGGTCTGTTTTTAGGTTATCCCCCGGAGGATGTCTGCGGGTTCATTGAAAATAAAGCTCAGTGCTGCAAATGCGTGGGCTGCTGGAAGGTATACGGCAATGCAGAAAAAGCTCAGGCAACATTTGATAAATACAAACGCTGTACAGAGCTTTGCTGTTCGCTTGCTGCAAAAGGCATCTCTATTGAGAGGCTGGCAGCTTGTTATTAAGTTCACTTAGCCTTATGGCTTATGAAAAGATTAATTTATGAGGAGAGACAAATATGAGTAAGGTAGCAGTAATTTATTGGAGCGGAACAGGCAATACGGAAACAATGGCTTTCGCTGTGCATAAAGGCGCAAAGGATGCAGGAGCTCAGGCAGAGATCTTTACCGCTGACAGATTCGGCGCAGATCAGATCGACGGCTTTGACGCGCTTGCTCTCGGCTGTCCGGCTATGGGCGCAGAGGAGCTTGAGGACGGAGAATTCCTGCCCATGTATGAAAGCATCAAGGGAAAACTGAGCGGAAAAAAAGTCGTGCTTTTTGGTTCCTATGGCTGGGGCGACGGTGAATGGATGAGAAACTGGGACGATGAGATAAAAGCTCTCGGCGCAGATGTTGCAGCGGATTTCGTAATAGCAAATGAAGCGCCTGATGATGAGGCAATTGCAGCTTGCGAAAAGCTTGGAGCAGTGCTTGCCTGACGAAAGTCATACGGAGCCGGATAAAATTATTAATTTAATATTGACATTTTAGTATACAAATGATATAATCCTGTTAGTTCAATCTAACTAACAGCTATATATTTATGCTTTCCGGGTTCGGGAAGCTGCAAATATATCATTCGATCATCGTTTATTATGCATAACGGGAATTTTATTGCCTGTGCCATGCATACAAACGATAATTTTTTGAAGCTGTGGTTTGATTAGTCTAATTATATTAGAATCATCTAACATAATAAGCAGGTGAAAAAATGAGCAAAAGAAAAGCTGTGTCTTGTCTTATTTTAATGATGATCGTTTTTATAGGCTCGTTTTCTGTCAGCGTATTTGCCGCTGATGAGGGCAGCGCTCAGGCAGAATATTATATGTCCTATAAAAAATTCAAGGCTGCTGTTGATCCTGACGGCACGAAAACGATCACCTACAATGAGATAACCGATCAGATATCAAATCTTCTTGAAGAGGGAATGAGACGATATACCGGCGGGGCACAAAAAGACGGAGAGGACGGATATTACAAGCCCTTTTCCAATGCCTATGGCTTCTGGTATGAAACCTCGGGCTTTGAAAAAACGGTAATGGGATATATATCCGGTTCAAGAGTAACAGAGGTCGAGCTGCAGTTCTCGACCATGCGTAAATCCGTATCAAACAAAGAAAACGCAGAAGTGGTCCGGGGCGAGGTTGATACTCTTGTTTCAATGCTGAGAGAGGATGCGAACAAGCTCGACGAGCTTTTCGGATACAATTCCGGCAGTTCAGACGTCAGCGGCGCCGGTCTTGCATGGGCTACCTTTACAGCGGTTTTCAGTATCATTGTCCGCGAAGGTCTTGAAGCAATACTTATCGTTGGCGCAATGGCAGCATATCTCATTAAAACGAAGAATAAGCGCGGAACACTTTATGTCTATATCGGAGCGCTCGCCGCTATTGCCGCAAGCGTTATTATGGCGATAATTCTCTATTCATTTGCAAGCAGTGCAGGAAACTCCATCCCGCAGGAAATCGTTGAAGGTGTGACTGCACTATTAGCAGTCGCTGTTCTGATCTATGTTTCCAACTGGATGATATCCAAAGCCGAGTCCGATAACTGGACAAAATATCTTTCTGACAAGGTTTCTGATTCTGCGGATAAGGGCAAGGTGCTTGCGCTTGGCTTTACATCTTTTTTAGCAGTTTTCAGAGAAGGCGCAGAGGTCATACTTTTCTGCCAGCAGTATTTTACCAGGGCTGATTCAATGGAAAATGGTTATCTTGCCGTATTCGGCGGAATATTCGCAGGACTTGCGGCTGTAGCGCTGGTTTTTGTACTCATGAGAGTATTCGGGATAAAGATACCTCTCAAGCCCTTCTTCATGGCGACAAGTATTCTTATGGATATAATGTCCATAGCATTCCTTGGCTCCGGAATATGGGAGCTGTTCCTGGACGGCGGTCTTGCCGACAGCATAGGCGGATGGGTACAGCAGATCTCAGCTACTATCCCCTGGCTTTCATGGATGTCCGGTAATGAAATACTTGCTTTCTTCGGAATATATCCCACATGGATAACCCTCATTCCTCAGCTTATACTTCTTGTGATAACGGTAGTGACCTTCATTATTGCTTTGAAAAAGAAGCCTGCGGAAAATAAAGCCGGGGAAGCAGAAGCAAAGCAGTGATATTGCAATAATCCCGGTCTGACCCGTATAATGATCGGGTTTTATTGAGGATCCGTGCGGATCCCTATACACAAAAATAAAAACACACCAGGAGGAATTTAAAGTGAAAAAATTGGCAAAGATCATAGCAGCCTCACTCTGCGCTGCTCTTGTTGCAGTAAGTCTTGCAGCCTGCAACTCAAACAACGATTCTTCTTCAAAGGCTGCTGAAGAATCAAAAGCAGCTTCTGCTGCTGATACAAATACAGAAGAAAATGACGGCGGTGAAGAGAAGGATCTCGGATTTACAGAAGTCCCGATTTTTGAGGATGTGGAAAAAGAGTTTCTGAATCTGACAGCCGTATATTTCCAGGCAGTTGATATGACCGGCGGTTATAAGGCTGCGGATTATGACTGTCATCTGGAGCTTGATGTAAAGGCTCTCCAGAACGGTCTCGGCTATGGTACAGGAGACTGGGTACCCTATCTTACCGTAAACTATGAAGTAACAAAGAATGATACAAAGACCAAGGTAAGCGAAGGAACCTTCATGCCCATGGCTGCTTCCGACGGACCTCACTACGGAGCAAATATCAAAATGGACGGCGACGGACTTTATACCGTAAAATTCACCGTCAAATTCCCGGATTCCAGCACATATCTTATCCATACGGATGAAACCGGTCCTGAGACCCACGCCTTCCCCAACGCTATTGAATATACCTATGATCAGTGGCAGTTTACAAAGGGTGCATGGGCTGAATAAAATAAAAAGTCTGATTTCAGGAAATGAGCCGGAACAATTGCTTTCGGTATTCCGTGAAATGATAAAAATATCGGCGAAGCATTACGGGAGCTTTGCCAAAACAAATACTCCGACCCGAGTTTTTTCGAGTCGGAGTGATTTGTGTGTTCTGACTATCCGGTATTCCGGGCAGTTCAAATGAATCAAAAGCAAAAGGGGAAGAATTATGCTTACTTATCTGATCAATGTAACAAACGATATGCTTGCATTTTCACTATTAATTGGTATGATGATGGCGTTTCTGGATACATACTGCAAAAACAGCGGGAAAATCATTGCAAGGATCGGACTTGGTGTCGGTATTATTATTGCAGGTTTAAGAGCTTATTTTACCAATACCCGCCGAATAAAAAATGGATGGATGATCGGCACATACGGATATGGTTTTACTTTGGGCTTTCTGGTGCTGACTGCGATAGCTCTTGCTGTTTTCGGATATTTTCTGATGAAAAAACCGGAAAATTCAAAAATCAGAACCGCATCAAGCTGGGTAATATCTATTTGTTTTGCTTTGCTTACAGCAGCGGCTCTGTATTCCTCTCTCCCGAACGTGCTTGTTTATCCCTTCCAGTTTGATACAGGTGGAAACGGTATCATCTCATCAGAATTTTTCCTGAGACTGGGCGGATATCTTCTGGGAATAATTATTTGTTTAATGTCCTGCGTCGGCGTGTATAAGCTATATATGTGCGCAGCCCAGAAAGGTATTAAGGCTATACCCTTCATAACCATGTGCATCGGATTCATAATCTACGGAATATTTTTCTTCGGCAGGCTTATGGCTGTGCTTACAACACGGAAAATAATTGATAATGTTGATCTGTTCAATTTCTCGGCTCAGAGCAACAATCTTGCTCACTGGTATACATATGCGCTGTTCATTTTATCCCTTATTACCGCCGCTGCTTATATCATAGGAAGCTTTACAAAAAAGGAAGCATTTTCAAGCAATGCTCAGCACAGAAAGCAGCGCGCATTATGGAGAAGCGGAAAAAGATATTCTGCCGCGCTCATAGTATGCTTTATCGCAGGAATACTTTGCTCGACCCTGTTTGTGGAGATGAATAAGGTGGTCATCCGTGAAGCACCGGTAGAGGATCCTGTTATTGTTAAGGATGCAGCCGGAAAAGACAAAGATCTTCAGGTGCCGATAGAAATGGTCAGCGACGGTCATCTGCACCGCTTCGGGTATAAAACAGAGGAAGGAAATCAGGTCAGATTCATCGTGGTTCTGAAGCAGGAGAATACAAGCAATTACGGTGTAGGTCTTGATGCCTGTGAAATTTGCGGAGAGGCAGGCTATTATGAAAATAACGGCGGACAGATAGTCTGCAAGAAATGTAATGTCATAATGAACCGCACCACTATCGGAATGAAGGGCGGATGCAACCCGATAATTATTGATTATGATATGGACGAAAACGCCATTACCGTTCCTGTATCGGAAATGGTAAAGAATCAGAGTGTTTTCAAGAATTAAACTGCGAGGGAGGATACGAAATGTTTTTCAGAATGATCATAGGAGCATTCCAACGTCAATGGAAAAAAATGCTGATGATCGCCCTTACCGTGGCACTGGGTGCATCCATAGCAACAGCAATGCTGAATGTCATGCTGGATGTCGGCGATAAGATAAATGAGGAGCTCAAGGCATATGGCTCAAATATCACAGTAGTCCCCAGTTCAGAGGCTGTTATGTCAAATCTTTATGATGTTGAGGATACTGAGGCTAAGGAGGAATATCTCAAAGAGGAAACTCTGGGAGAATTTCTTACGATATTCTGGGCAAATAATATTACAGATTTCGCGCCTGTTCTTGATACCGATGCAAAGGTTAATGATAAAGCTGTGAAACTGATCGGAACGTGGTTTAACCATCACTTTGAATACGTTAAAAAAGGCACCACATACGAGCGGGATACAGGTATCATCAATCTCAGAAGCTGGTGGGATATTACCGATGGGAAATGGCTGGATGAAGCAAAGCTGAGCGGCGACAATTACGCAATGGTCGGCAAAAAGCTTTCAGCGGAGCTTGGAGTAAAAGCTGGAGATACCATCAGTGTAAAAGGCGATGCCGGTACTGAAAGCCTTGAGATCGTGGGAATATTTGAATCGGGTGACGATGAGGAAAATTACATCTTTTCAACACTGCCCATCGCCCAGCAATTATCAGGCAATACCGGCAAATATAAAAAAGCAGAGGTCAGCGCTATTACCTCACCGGATGATGAGCTTGCGATAAAAGCTGCAAAAAATCCCGAACTGCTCAGCGGAGATGAATATGATCTCTGGTACTGCACTGCTTACGTCAGTTCAATATGCTTCCAGATACAGGAGGCAATCCCCGAAGCTTCTGCAAGGGCTGTGCGGCAGATAGCTGATTCAGAAGGAAAGATCCTGGAAAAAACAGAGCTGCTGATGGCTCTCATTACCCTTATGAGTCTTATCGGCGCAACTCTCGGAATATCAAATCTTGTTACCTCAAGCGTTATGGAACGTTCGGCAGAGCTTGCTCTTATGAAGGCTGTGGGAGCTAAAAACGGTCAGGTCACTCTTCTTGTTCTGACCGAGATAATACTGACCTCCGTTATCGGAGCGGCGACAGGGTATTTCATGGGATATTGCTTTGCTCAGGTGATCGGTCAGTCTGTTTTTTCATCGGCTATTGAAATGAGCGGAATGGTAGCGTTCCTCGTAACGGTTCTGATCATTGCCGTAACGCTTGTAGGCAGTATTCCGGCAATAAGAATGATCCTCCGGCTTCGTCCGTCAGAGGTTCTTCACGGCGGTCATTGAGCGGAGGTGAAAATATATGAACAAAAAGCATCGAATGTTTATAAGAATGGTTTTAGCATCACTGCTCAGACGGCGTTCAAGAATGATGATCGCGCTGCTGGCAATAGTAGTGGGAGCAACGATCCTTTCAGGTCTGGGGCTTATCTATTATGATGTCCCCCGTCAGATGAGCTCTCAGTTCAGAAACTACGGAGCAAATGTTATTTTCACTCCCTCGGGCAGCTCTGAAATGGATCAGGATGAGATCAGCAAAGCAGCTGCTGTCTTCCCGTCAGACAAGCTGGAGGGCTATACTCCCTACAGATATGAAAATACAAAGCTTAACAATCTCCCTGTCACCATAGCAGGCACAGATTTTTCCTCTGTGCTTAAAACAAGCCCGTACTGGCATATTTCAGGAGAGCTGCCGGATGCAGACGGAAAAGCTCTTGTGGGCAAAAAAACGGCGGATAAATTCGGACTCGCTGCCGGGGACAGCATCAGCCTGCGTAATTCTTTTACAATAACTGAAACCACAGACCTGAAAAACATTCCCGATCAAGAGATCTATACCGACCCCAAAACGGGAGAAAAATACTGCGATCACACTCTTGACCTTAAAATCTCAGGCATTCTTGAAACCGGCGGCTCGGAGGAAGAGTATATCTATGTGTCGCTTGATGATGTCAGCAATCTGACGCTGAATAACAGAAGCTGCGATATTGTCGAGGTCAGTGTTGCCGCAAGCAAGGATGAGCTGAAAGCCTATCTTGATGAGATCAACAAAAATTCAGACGCTCTTGAAGCAAAGCCCGTAAAGCGTGTTACCGCATCCGAAAGCACGGTGCTTTCAAAGCTTGAAGCTCTGGTGCTTATTGTTACCATAGTCGTACTGGCTCTGACTATGATATGTGTTGCAACCACAATGATGGCTGTAATAGCTGAAAGAAGGCGTGAAATAGGTCTGCGCAAGGCGCTGGGGGCGCTCAATTCAAGTATTATTGCTGAGTTCCTGTCCGAAGGGCTTGTTCTTGGAGCAGCCGGAGGTATTATCGGATCTGTTTTCGGCTTCCTGTTTGCCAATGCTGTAAGCATGAATGTTTTCAGCAGCTCGATAACATTCCGTCCGCTGCTTATACCGGCAGCAATAATTGCATCTGTTGCTGTGACCGGTCTTTCGTGTCTTATACCCATCAAGGGCGCGGTAGATGTGGATCCGGCGCTGGTTCTTAAAGGCGAATAATCGCAGATCAGAAATAATTGCTATGATTTATAATTTTTAGGTATTACCGAATTTTTACAGTCAGCTATAAAAGTGAATTATCGGGAGGAATAAGAATGAAATTATTGGAGCTGAAAAATATTACCAAAAGCTACGGAAGCCTTTATGCTCTGGATAAAGTCAATCTGAGCATTGACAAGGGCGAATGGATCGCTATTATGGGACCGTCAGGATCGGGAAAAAGTACAATGATGAATATTATAAGCTGTATGGATAAGCCTACGGAGGGACAGGTGATTTTTGACGGCAGGGATATTACAAAGGACAGCCGGAGAAAGCTCACAGAATTCCACAGGGATAAGATCGGGCTTGTATTCCAGCAGTTCCATCTTATCAATTATCTCAACGCTGTAGAAAATGTTATGGTCGCCCAGTATTATCACAGTATGCCTGACGAAAAGGAGGCTATGGAGGCTCTGGAAAGAGTAGGGCTGAAGGACAGGGCAAAGCATCTCCCAAGCCAGCTTTCGGGCGGCGAACAGCAGAGAGTCTGCATCGCAAGAGCGCTTATCAATTCCCCGGAGCTTATTTTAGCAGATGAGCCCACAGGCAATCTTGATGAAGCGAACGAAAACATTGTCCTTGATCTGTTCAGACAGCTTCACAAGGAGGGTACAAGCCTTATCGTTGTTACCCACGACCCGGAAGTCGGGGAAGTCGCAGAACGTGTCGTTCGTCTTGAGCATGGAAAGATCATTTCAGATAAGAAAAACAAACAGTTTACCGAATGATGTGGGGTGAAAACAATGAGTAAAAGAAATTACATAACAGCTTTATTTGCCGTTATTTCGTCAGCTGTGATCCTGCTGTCATTTTCAGCCTGCAGCAGCAATAACAAAACAGCTGAATACACTGACGGTACATATACCGGAAGAAGCAGTGATTTTGAAGAGGATGAAAGCGGAAACGGCGCCGGTTACGGTGAGGTCACAATAACGGTCAAGGATAATAAAATAACCGAATGTACATTCAGAATGTACGAGCTTGACGGAACACTGAAGGATGAAAATTACGGCGCAGACCTTTCCCGTGAGAACCGTCTTAAAGCACAGAAAGCAGTACAGTCGGCAGATAAATATTCTTCTGCGATCATCGGAAAAAGCTCTGCTGATGAAGTGGATGTCATCAGCGGTGCAACAATATCCTGCAATGAATTCAAAGAGGCGGTAAATGACGCTCTGAAAAAAGCAGAGAAATCATAATGCGCCATAGCTGACGAGGGGGATAAAAATGAAAGCCGCAAAATTATTATTTCATATTTTCATCAGTCTGACAGCGGCTTTTTTGCTGGTTGGTCTGCCGACAGGCTTTGTTCTGTATCATACTCAGTCAGAAGCGCCGGATGCGGTTTCAGGCGCAAGCGTAAAGCTGCCGGATAAGCCGTCCGGAGATTATGTGCTTATGCTCAACCGTTCGCTGCATGAAGATTCCTTTGATGATTGGGTTTCTTTTTTTCAAAATGGCGAGCTTAATGTCATTTTTGATGATATAAACTGCATAGCCGCTCAGTCGGATGCTGATGCTCTGAAAATGGCAGACCGGCTTATTGCTCAGCTTCCGGAAAATCAGATGAAGCTTCGCACGGAAAACCCGACCCTGCTTGTTTCCAAGGCCGAAAACGGATGTATTGACGCTGCGATATTTTCAAAGGAAATGGCAGATGCAATGAAGCTAAGAACCGATATGGATGATAATATAGCCTGCATCATCATAAAGGGCGGTGAGGATGAAAAATGAGAAGGATAAATATTTTTGTCGTAACAGGCATAATGATAGCCTTTGTTTTTCATGCCATTTCCGGGAGTATCAGGCTTTTCGGCGCTGATGCAGGCTCTCCGCTGATTTCTGCATGGATATGTATGTTTCTTGTGGGAGTTCATGTTATTATCACAGCTATCCTGACTGTCCGGACGCTGCTCACAATAAAAAAGAGCGGCAAGGGATATTTCAGGGAAAATCTGCTTTTCTGGGCAAGAAGGATAAGCGGCTTTGCGCTTCTGATACCCCTTGTTATGCATCTGCTTGTTTTCAGCGGAACAGGCGATGAAGCCTACCGGCTTGTTTTCTTTCACAGCGGCAGACTTATCTCGCAGATACTGATGGCAGCCGCTCTGGCTTTGCATATCCTGACGAATATCCATCCCCTTCTCATTGGTCTGGGAGCAAAGCATCACGGAGTGCTTTCGGCTGATTTATTGTTTATAATTTCGGTATTTTTATTATTCTGCTGCGGCGCATTCTGCGTTTATTATCTGCGATGGATGGCATTTTGAATTTGGAGGAAAAAGGAAATGATAATAAATAAAAGCAAATGTAAGATTGCGTTTACTGATATACTTTTTTTGGCATTAAGCATTATTTACCTTGTGGGCATAAAGCTGTGGTTCCCTGTCTGCGGAGTATCGGGAGACATGGTGATGAGCTGTCATTGGGCAGGAGAGGTGCTGTCAGCACTTTCGGTACTGCTGGTAATTTTATCACTAATACATATGGTGATACCCGATGAAAGGATAAAAGCAGGCATTGATATTTCAGGTGCCGGTATAGCAGTATTATCCATGATAATACCGGGAAATATAATAACGCTTTGCAAAAACAGCGAAATGCCCTGTAGAGCAAATACCTCGTTATGGACAATAATTTTTATGGTTATCATCTGTGTTATTATCTGCGTTGATATATTCGTATATCTGCAAATGCAGTCTGGGAAAAAACACAGAATAAATAATGCGGAGAAATAAATATGAAATTTTCAACCAGTATTGCATTAAAAAATATGATCCGCAGACCCGTGAGAACCGCTTTGATGTGCCTGATAGTTTTGATACTGTCCTTTTCGGCGCTTCTCGGAGGATATCTTATTATCAGCCTGCAGAATGGGCTTGACGGATACCGCGCAAGGCTCGGCGCTGATATTGTGGTAGTGCCCTCATCTGCGCAGGGTCACGGGACGGTTGATAATGTCCTGCTGCAGGGAATAACAGGCAACTACTATATTCCCGGCAGCAGCCTTGAAAAGCTTGAAAACATCAAGGGCGTAGAGAAAATGACTGCTCAGTTCTATCTTACCTCCGCAAAGGCAAGCTGCTGCAGCTCAAGAGTGCAGATAATCGGCTTTGATCCGGAAACGGATTTTACCGTTATGCCCTGGCTTTCCAGTCAGAATGTGGATATTGCGGACGGGGATATTATTATCGGTGGGGATATCGCTTATCCTGCTGACGGCAGCCTGCGTTTTTACGGCGAAAGCTATCATGTGGCATCCCAGCTTGAAAAAACAGGGACAGGACTTGATAACGCTGTCTTTACAAACCGCAGCACAATAACAAAAATGGCAAGGTCGGCAGCGGATACGCTTGAACGTGAAGCGCTGAAAGGCATTGATCCCGGGAAAGCTGTTTCCTGTGTGCTTATCAAGGTAAAGGACGGCTATGACCCGCAGGCACTGGCTGATGATATCAATATTCATATATCCAAGGTCAGAGCCTCCTCATCCCTGGGTATGATCGGCTCTGTTTCAGAGGGTCTTGAAAATGTTTCCGGGATCATCAGCATTATAACCATCGGGATGTGCTTCATCGCAGCAGCGCTCATCATTGCTGTATTTACCCTTATGATAAATAACAGAAAAAAGGAATTTGCCGTTATGCGGGCTGCCGGAGCTTCAAAAGGAATGATC
>ONNU01000018.1 GCA_900319255.1 uncultured Eubacteriales bacterium | reverse complement strand
CGCCGGCACGTCGCCGCCGGTTGATGAAATGCGGAGTTTGTTGTATAATAAAAGCAATATCAAAATCTATTGAAAGAAGGAATCAACTATGCTATCAACAGGAACCTGCGCGCCTGAATTTACCCTGCCGGATCAGAACGGAAAGACTGTTTCTCTTTCTGATTTCAGGGGGCAGAAGGTCATTCTCTATTTTTACCCCAAGGATATGACCTCCGGATGCTCAAAGCAAGCCTGCGCTTTCAGCGAGCTTTATCCCCAGTTCAGAGAAAAGGGCGCTGTCATTATCGGCGTCAGCAAAGACTCTGTTGCTTCTCATAAGAAATTCGAGGAAAAATACGGTCTGCCGTTTACTCTGCTTTCCGACACTGAAAAAAGCGTTCTGATGAGCTATGACGTTTGGAAAGAGAAAAAAAGCTCCGGCAGGATCTCAATGGGCGTTGTGCGCACTACATATCTTATTGATGAAAACGGCATCATCATCAAAGCCTTCGATAAGGTCAAAGCCGCAGATAATCCTGCGCAGATGCTGGAGGTACTCGGATGAAACTCATTATTTCTCCGGCAAAAACAATGAAGCTGTCCTCCGGATGGACAGGAGCGCTCACACGTCCTGTTTTCCTCAGCAAAACTGAAAGGCTCAGGGATATCATCCGGGGGCTGTCCTATGATGAACAGAAAAAGCTGTGGAAATGCAATGATAAAATAGCTCAGCTGAACCGGGAAAGATTTGAAAAAATGGATCTCGGCACCGGGCTGACCCCTGCAGTTATCGCATACGACGGGATACAGTATAATCACATCTCTCCGCTGTCCATGTCTGCTGATCAGACCGGATATCTGCAGGAGCATCTCTGTATTCTTTCGGCTTTTTACGGGGCGCTGAAGCCCTTTGACGGGATAGTTCAATATCGTCTGGAAATGAATACAAGGTCTGATATTTTCGGCAAAAGCGGTCTTTACGGCTTCTGGGAAGATAAAATATACAGAGAAGTCATCCCCCAGGACAGGACTATCATTAACCTTGCTTCCAAAGAATATTCAAAATGCATCGAAAAGCACCTGCGCCCCGATGACCTATTTATCACCGTCAGCTTTGCCGAAAAGCAGGGCAACAGATTTATCAACAAAAGCGTATATGCAAAGATTGCAAGGGGCGAAATGGTAAAATACCTTTCCTCTGTCAATGCCTCTGACCCTGAGCAGATAAAGAGCTTTGAATACGACGGCTATTCTTTCAGCGAAAAGGATTCGGATAAGACCAGCTTCGTGTTTGTCAGAGAGCGGAATGAATAAAGGAGTGAGCGCAGCTTGAAATATGAGAATGTGACCCCCGCAGTATTTATCGACAGACCTAACCGATTTATCGCAAATGTCAGCATTAACGGCAGGGCTGAAACTGTCCATGTGAAAAATACAGGAAGATGCAGGGAGCTGCTCATTCCCGGCGCAGAGGTATTTCTCACGAAGCCCGGAACAAAAGGGAGAAAAACCGCCTATGATCTTATCGCAGTCCGCAAGGATAACGGTCTGCTGATAAATATTGACAGTCAGGCTCCGAACAAAGCCGCAGCAGAATGGCTTTCCGGAAAGGGCTTCAGCCGGATCATTCCCGAATACTCCTACGGCAGCTCAAGAATAGACTTCTTTATGGAGAAAAACACCGGCACTGGCATTACTGAAAAATATCTGATGGAGATCAAAGGCTGCACTCTTGAGCGTGAGGGAACAGGCTATTTCCCCGATGCACCCACAAAGCGCGGCGCAAGGCATCTCCGGGAACTTATTCAGGCTGCCAGAGAGGGCTACAAAGCCTGCGCCGCCTTTGTCATACAGATGGACGGCATAACAGAGGTACTGCCGAACACGGACACCGATCCTGATTTTGCAGCAGCCTATGAAGAAGCAAAGCGCATGGGTGTACAGATCCTGTTTCTTTGCTGTCATGTCGAACCGGACAGTCTGACAATAATCACAACCTGAATCCGTGAAACTCAACAGTGAAAATATTAAAACCACTGTAAACATGCGTTTTTTATACTATTCAGAATTATCAGATTCACCGAAAAGCTGTATTTTCAGATTGAGCTTTAACCCGCTTAAATTCTAAATCTTAGCTGCTTAAGCCCGGCTATCCGCAGGGGATTCCACCTCTTGATTCACCAAAGCAGAGATACTAATGAAGTATATTTCAGGGCATTAAAGTGGAATAGCGGATTCGGGAGTTATTCTTTTTACCCTGACTTCTATTGTTTGCTGACTTTTTCCAGGGCAGCGGCTAAGCCGCTGCGGACAAAAGGGGAGAACCACAAGAGGGTGGCTTACGCCCCCCTCTTAAGGTTCTCCCCTTTTGAAATCCCT
>ONNU01000089.1 GCA_900319255.1 uncultured Eubacteriales bacterium | reverse complement strand
GGGTAGTAGCTGACGGCATTTTACGGGATTGTGCCGGTCAGGAAAGTGAGGTCTTTATGGAAAAGAAAAGAATATGGAATAATGGTCTGATCAAACTGGCGGCGGCGCTGCTGCTTCTTGCCGTGATGTGTATGGCTTGCGTTTTTCCGGCTGCGCAGGCGGCTGATGAGGAACTTACGCTCAGTAACTCCGGCGTTTCTATTGGTTACGGTGAGATATTCAGGCTCACTGCGAATAAAAGCGTGACCTGGCGAACATCCGCATCAGGTGTCGCTTCGGTGGATAAAAACGGCAATGTCAGGGGCAACTCCTGCGGCAGCGCCGTTATCACCGCTGTTGACAGCAGGGGAAAAACAAAAAACTGTAGGATCGCAGTCAGAAAAGCTCCCGATAAGGTGCAGATGTCCCAGCCTACTCTTACTCTCGGGGTGGGTGAAAGCTTCTCCCTCAGCTCGTCCCTTCCATCCTATGCCGCAAGTGCAAAGCGTGAATACCGGACAAGCCATCCGTGGATCGTGAAAATGACAAAAACAAACTGGACGGCTTCCTTCAAAGCAATAAAGGAAGGTGTCGCCTGGGTCACAGTGCGGACCTTCAACGGCAGGGAGGCTTCATGCAAGATCACGGTAAGAAAAGCTCCGCAGAAAATAACTCTTGACCGGGGTCTGATGATACTCAAGGAGGGGCAGACGGCTTCGCTGAATATGATGCTGCCCCAGAACAGCGGATGCGCGCTGCGTACCTTCCGCACAAGCAATCCGAATGCTGTAAAAATGACAAAGACCAGCTGGACTGCGAACTTCAAGGCTGAAAACGAAGGCATCGCCTATGTTACAGGACGGACTTATAATGGAAAAGAAGCGTCCTGCAAGATCGTTGTGCAAAGAAACGGCGAAAAGGAAATGATCGGTGTGTGGGTGCCATATATGGCGATCGACCTGGACGGCACTGACCGCAGCGAGAAAACCTATACCGGCAGGGTCGATGAGATAATGAAAAGTATAAAGGATATCGGCGCAAATACCGTTGTCTTTCAGATACATCCCTTCTGCGACAGTATCTATTATTCCACTGTTTTCCCCAGCTCGCATCTGCTGTCCGGCACACAGGGACAGAATGTCAGCTATGACGGCTTGAAGATCGCTATAAAAAGCGCCAGAAAATACGGTCTGAAATTCCACGCATGGATCAACCCCATGCGGATAACCTACAACGGTGTACCTTCGACACTTGCGGACAATAATCCGTATATGATATGGAAAAACGATAATTCGGCTGCGAATGACCGCTTTGGCATCGAATATGATATGGGGATAAATCTCAATCCCGCTTATCCGCAGGTGCGTAAGCTTATCACAAACGCTGTTTCGGAGATCGTGCAGAATTATGACGTTGACGGCATACTGATCGACGATTATTTCTACCCTGTAAATTTTGACGACAGCTATGAATATGAGGAATACAAAAAGGTCGCAGGAAATGCTCCCCTTTCACTGCAGAAGTGGAGAGAAGCTAATATCAATACTCTGGTAAAGGGTATTTACAATGCTGTTCATAAGAAGGCAAACTGTGTATTCGGAATTGCGCCCCAGGGAAATTATGAGAATAATTATCTTCTCAGCGCCGATGTAAAGACGTGGTGTACACAAAAGGGCTATGCTGATTATATCTGCCCCCAGCTTTATGTCAGCATGGATCATCCGTTTCTTCCCTTCGGGGATACTGTTAAATTCTGGAGAAACCTGATAACGGAAAACAGCGTGCGTCTTTATTTCGGAATAGCTTTGTACAAGATCGGAACAGATTCTGATTCCGGTACATGGCTGCAAAGAGATGACAATATCAAAGCAGAAGTCCAGGCTTGCAGAGGAAGCGGAGCTAATGGATTTATGATATATTCCTGCCAGCAGCTTTCTGATCCGCTGGTGAAGGAAGAACTGAAAAAGGCTCAGCTGTAAAGAATAATAAAACGACCGTCCCGGAGTGCATCAGCACAAGGCGGTCGTTTTTTTCTGGAGGTTATCCTGCCATATGCTATATTATCATCTTCACAATTCTCAATCAGAATTTTTTTCATTACGGTAAATGCGGCATGAAAGCAGGAAGGATAAAAAGTAAAACGGCATTACTGCAAGGGGCAGCAGACGGAAAAGCAGGGAATGTTCCTTTGAAAAGAAATCCATAAACCATTTCAAAAAGCTTTCCAGAGAACCGAAAATAGAAAGATCGCCGAATAATCCGTATATTATGCAGCCGAGTGAAACTATGGTCAGCAGTATCATCCTGTAATAATTGCCGTTTTTGCTGCCGAAACGGACAATGAACGGTATTTCCAGAGTGCGGATGAACAGCTGTATCGCTAAAAGGCTCATCAGAACATCAATGTTTATTGAAATATCGGTTTTCATTATCGCGCCGTTTATAAATATCATTAATAATATCAGTAATGCCCCGAAGCCGGAAAGCAGCAGGACAAATATGTATTTTGTGAGTATCTGCAGGATATTTCCTGACGGCGCGGACAGGATAAAGGCTCTCCATATTTTGCTCTCGTCATTTTCAAATAATCCCTCCTCGAACATTCCCGATATCAGAATGAATACAAGGGTCGCCAATCCAAGAGTAAGCTGAAGCTCGTAGCTTTTTAGATCAGGCGTTGTCAGAGCAGGTATGAGGGGGAAAAGGGAAAAGAACAGGAAAAGCGGGAGTATCATTAAAAGCTTTTTTCTCTGTATCAGAAATTCCCGGTATATCATTCCGATCATGGCATCTCTCTCCTTTTCAGTATTTTTACGGATGCGAAAAAGCATATCGCAAAGACCGCCGCTGTTATGATAAATATTACCGGCAGCATACGGCTGAGAGGTTCTGCGTATTCCATGCGGATAAGATCAAGAAGGTCAAAATCTGCAACCGGCTCAGCTGATAATTTATTTATTCTGTTGAACAGATGCATCATCATTAATCCCGCTGCCGTACCGACGGCAGGAAGCATTACAAGCTGTACCAGATAGGCTTTTTTCAGCAGGAAGGATAAAAATGTATCAAGGAATGCTGCTGTGAGGGTAATGAAATAAATTGTGCAGAGGTTTTTCAGCTGTCCGAAGGTTATTCCGCTGCCGTCTGCAATGCAAAGCGAAACGGTATAGATCATTACCGGTACGATCGCTGCGGATATGGAGATCAGACTGTATACAAGCTTTGATGCAACTATGGCTTCTGTTTTTATCCCTGTCGTCCGGCACAGCCGCATCCATCCGCAGTTATAATCCTTGACAATGCTTCCGTTATCCACCAGAACAAGAAAAAACACTGCGCAGGGCATATACCGCATAATGTACATATTCCTTTTCAGAGAGAGATAAAACATCGGATCATGGGAAAGATTGCCGCAGTTTGCGCTTATGCGTATAAGAAGAAAGGTCAGAGCAATAAGCGAGCAGTATATCATTGTAATGATGGTGGTTTTGCGGGAGAGGATCCAGTCCTTGTAAATCAGCTGCTTCATTATAACCACTCCTTTGTTTTACGGCGTACATAAAACAGCATAATCTCCTCAAGAGTTGTATTGTCTATGGTCAGACCGCTGTATTTCTTTTCTATTTTCTCCTTGCCGCTTACCATGACCTCAGCGCCGAAATCTGTAAGCCTTGCGCTTATCACATCCTCCGGGGCGATCTCCTTGTACTGGGAATTGGTACATTTTATCATGCCGTGATTTTCCACGATCTCATCCTTGTTTCCGCTGAGAAGGATCCTTCCCTTGTCGATAAAGGTAACGCTGTCCGCTATTTTTTCAAGGTCGGTGGTGATATGGGAGGATAGAAATATGCTGTTGCTTTCGTCCTGCAGATATTCAAGGAAAATATCCAGTATCTCATTTCTTACAACAGGGTCAAGTCCCGTTGTAGCCTCGTCCATTATCAGCAGCTTTGCTCCGTGGGAAAGCGCCGCTGCGATCTGTACCTTCATTTTCATGCCCTTTGAAAACTCCCCGAAGCGCTTTTTTCTCGGGAGGGCAAAACGCTCGAGATAGCTTAAATAGGTCATTTTGTCCCAGCTTTTATATAAGCCTGACATTATCACAGAAAGCTGATCTGCATTCAGTGCCTCGTGAAAGGGCAGCTCATCAAAAACTGCTGATATCATGGATTTTATTTCCCGTTCATTCTCCGTATTATCAAGCCCCAGCATTTTTATACTGCCGCTGTCCTTTTTGATAAGATTCAGCATAAGCCTGATGGTCGTAGTCTTGCCAGCACCGTTCTGACCGATAAAGCCCATAATGCTTCCTCTGGGGACATCAAAGCTGATATTATCCAGTGTAAAGCCGTCATATTTTTTTGTAAGATCCCTGATCTCGATAGCATTTTGAATATCCTTCATAATCATTCTCCTTTGTAAAGCATTTCAAGAAGCTCCTGAATTTCCGCAAGCTCCACTCCGCATTGTTTAGCCTTTTCAACAGCGAGCGTCAGATTATTTTCTATCTGTCTCAGCCCCTCCTCGCGTACAAAATCCTGATCCCGTACACTGACAAAGCTGCCCTTTCCCGTGAAGGACTGGATAAAGCCGTCACGCTCAAGCTCTTCATAAGCCCGCTTTGTAGTAATAATGCTTATCCTGAGCTGCTGGGCGAGGTATCTCATTGAGGGCAGCGCATCCCCCTCTTTAAGAGTACCGTTCATTATCATTTCCTTGATCTGCGAGGATATCTGCTCATAAATAGGCTTCCCGGCGGAATTGCTGATAATTATATCCATCCGACAACCTCCAAAATTGTATATATACATTATACACATTATATACTATTGTATATAGCTTGTCAATAGGCGGAATGATTTTTTTGCAGGCGTGTATACAGTACCCCTCTGCCTGAAAATACCGCGCCGCAAATAAACGCAAAAGCTCCCGACCTGCAAAGCGCAAGCCGGGAGCCTTTTTTTATTTTTGTTCCTGAAAGAATCAAGCCTTGCCTACTGAGCCGAAAAGCTCCATCTTTTCCTTGACTGTAGCCTTGATAGCCTCGAAGCCGGGAGCTAAAAGCTTTCTGGGATCGAAGCCCTTGCCCTGGAGATCCTTGCCCTCCTCGATGTACTTTCTTGTAGCCTCCTGGAAGGAAAGCTGGCACTCTGTGTTAACATTGATCTTTGAAACGCCGAGAGAAATAGCCTTCTTGATCATGTCAGCAGGGATACCTGTGCCGCCGTGGAGAACCAGGGGCATTTCGCCTGTCTTTGCCTGGATAGCATCCAGTGTCTCGAAGGAAAGTCCAGCCCAGTTCTCAGGATATTTGCCGTGGATATTGCCGATACCTGCAGCCAGCATATCAACGCCGAGATCAGCGATAGTTTTGCACTCCTCAGGATCTGCGCACTC
>ONNU01000347.1 GCA_900319255.1 uncultured Eubacteriales bacterium | reverse complement strand
TACCAGAACGGGATAATGCGTGTTGACGGCAATATGGATTTCAGCAATCTCAATAAGGAAGTCATGCTTACTCTTATCAATAAAGCCATATCATCCGGTCAGGATTTCGGCTATATAGATAATATCGCATTTTACGTCAGACCTACCTATGACGGCAATATGGTGGTATTCACAGACGCAAGCGCTGAAATACATCAAAATAATAACCTTCTTCTCACCACCTCGATAATAGGTCTTGCATCAGTAATCCTGTTTTTCCTTCTGTCAATAGCGTTGTCCTTCTGGCTCATAAGACCTGTAAAGGAGACCTTTGACAAGCAGAAGCGCTTTATCTCCGATGCAAGCCACGAGCTGAAAACTCCGCTTGCAGTCATCAGCGCAAACACTGATGTACTTGAAACAGAGATAGGAGAAAACAAATGGCTCGGCTATATCCGCAGCGAATCAATAAGAATGAGCGAGCTTGTGAATGAGCTGCTTTATCTTGCCCGGATAGACGATAAATCAGGGAAAATGCTCAATATGGCAGAAATAGACCTGACAGATCTTGTGCTTACCACAGCCCTGCCCTTTGAAAGCAGGATGTTCGAGGAGGGCAAGAAATTTGATGTTGACGCTGAGGAAAATATCTCCTGTCACGGTGATATCAGCGCAATACGTCATGTTCTTACGATACTCATTGATAACGCCATCAAATATTCCGAGGATAAGGGCGAGATCCGCGTAAGACTTTACCGTCACGGAACAAAAAAGATCATCAGCGTATATAACACCGGTATCGGAATTAAAAAAGAAAAGCTTGATAAGGTATTCGAGCGATTTTACCGTGAGGATGAGGCAAGAAACAGCAAAAGCGGAGGCTATGGTCTGGGACTTGCAATAGCTTCGGAGGTAGTTGAGCGTCATCACGGTACTATAAAATGCGAAAGCGAATACGGCAAATGGGTAAAATTTACCGTAACGCTGCCGTGATGGATGCTGAAAAAGGGTAACTTTGCCAACGCCCTTAATAAAGCATAGCAAAAACAGACACCTGAATCCGTGATACTCACCGGAGCAGCGGATTTGCCGCTGCGGATAAAAGTGGGAAAACTCAAGGGGAAATCCCTTGTGGTTTCCGCCTTTTGATCCACCAAAGCAGATAATACTGAAAAAAGTATTACTTGGCGCATGAAAGTTGAACAACCGATTCCATTTTCCAGCCAGCGACGGAGATGTCAGTTTCACAGATTCAGGAGACAGTCAAATATGAAAAAGCCGATGAACCCGACAATTCACCGGCTTTTTTATTTTGCTGAATATATTAATGCTGCATCCCCGACTTTTACAACCGTCAGCTTCTATATTTTTCCATGCCTCAGCACATATATCACCCTCTCAATATCCCTCTCTGTCGTAAACGCTGACGGAGATATCCTCACTGTGCCTGTTTCCAGAGTCCCCATTGCTTCGTGAGCGCATGGCGCACAATGAAGTCCTGCTCTTACAGCAATGCCGTTCCTGTCAAGGAGCCGGGCTGTCTGTTCGCTGTGAGCATCCCTGATATTGAAGGATAACACCGGAACAAAGCTGCTTTCATCCGGCTCGTCTGTGTACAGTATAATTCCGGGATCCTTTTTCAGCTCTCTGTATAATCTTTGTATCAGCTGCATCTCATGCTTTCTGATACGCTCCTCTCCCCTGCTCATTACAAAACGTATGCCCTCGTACATTCCCGAAATTCCGGGAAAATTCAATGTTCCGCTTTCAAATTTATCCGGCAGCTCCTCCGGCTGGGAGGGCGAAAGGGAATTGCTCCCCGTACCGCCCTCGATAAGCGTATCCGGGGAGATGCCCTCCGATAAAATCATCAGCCCTGTTCCCATAGGAGAATAAAGTCCCTTGTGGGGAGCAATGCAGACGATATCATAGCCATGATCCATATTCACTCCGGCTATTCCTGCGCTCTGGGCTGCATCAAGCACAAATAACAGTCCGTATGCATGAGCAAGCGCGCATAGCCGCTCAACAGGCAGCCTTATGCCGAATACATTCGATGCATGAGTGCAGATCAGAGCCTTTGTATCACTGCGTATGCTCCGGCGGAAATTATCAACAGTTTTATCATCATCTCCGGGGACAACGGCTGCCTTTGTATAGCTGACTCCGGAGCTTTTCAGTTTTTCAAGCGGTCTCATCACGGCATTATGCTCCATATCGGATATCACAGCATGACCGCCGCTGCCCAGTATGCTTTTTATCGCCGTATTCAGGGAAAATGTGCAGCTCGGAGTGAATATCACCTGCTGTTCGGAGGCTGCGCCGAAAAATTCTGATGCAAGGCTTCTTGTGTCATAGACCCGCTTTGCAGCAGCCATTGACAGGGAATGACCGCTTCGTCCGGGATTTGCCGGGCTTCTGTTTGCGCGGGCGCAGGCATTTATCACAGCCTGAGGCTTTGGCGCAGTGGTTGCGCTGTTATCAAGATAGATCAAGGTCTTATTCCTGCCCTTCCTTATGATCGTATTTTTTGATCCCGTTTTCAGAAAGGATCTTCAAGGCTGAGGATCTGTATTTTTCCGGTACTGCAAGAACATAGCCGCAGCCGGATCTGCTGCTTTTTGCTGTATTTCTTTTGATCCCTGATTTTATACCGTTTGCGGAAAGCAGCTTCTGACCCCTCATAGCGTGAGTGACGGAGGAAACATAGATATAAGCTATCCCACAATGATCACCTCTCTTTTATTATCATTGTATGCAAAGCGGAGGAAGTAAGTTAAGGGCGGAGGTCATATGTGTATATGCCGGTAAAAGGCAGGGCATTACATTTGCGGCACATTATGATCTTTATGCTGAATAAATGTTTTCATAAAAAATTTTCAAAAAACAGTTGATAAAATGAAATGATATGGTAAAATAATGTTAGGGAAACGAATAAATATACAAACCACATTTTCGGGGGTGAAGAGCTTTGTGGGCTCATATCGTTGATTTTTATAACAGCTTTATCACTTCCATGCAATCCTTTAAGGTAACGGATGTACTGGATATAGTGATAGTTTCTTTTCTTATATACAGTCTTATCAAGATCATGCGTGAAACAAGAGCGGAGCAGCTGGTAAAGGGTATCCTTATTCTTCTTCTCGCTTTTGCCGTATCATCTATATTCAATCTGAAAATGCTGAATACACTTTTTGTTTCGTTCTTCCAGTTCTCTGTGCTTGCGGTGCTTATCGTTTTCCAGCCGGAGCTGAGAAGCGCGCTTGAGCATATCGGACGAAGCAAGATAGGAAAATACTGGACAGGTCTTGCATCCTCCGGCGTTGAGGAGGAGCAGATCAAACGCATAAGAAAATGTATTAACTCTGTGGTCGAGGTCGCAAGCAAATTCCAGAAATCAAAAACAGGCGCTCTTATCGTTTTTGAACGCACAACAAAGCTTGGCGAAATAATAGATACCGGTACGGTCATTGATGCTGACCCCAGCGTTGAGCTGATCGGGAATATCTTTTTCAATAAAGCGCCCCTGCATGACGGCGCAATGATAATCAGAAACGGAAAGCTCCATGCTGCCGGATGTATTCTTCCGCTGACAAAAAATAACGATATCAGCACCGACCTGGGCACAAGACACCGCGCAGGTCTGGGTATCAGCGAAAACAGTGACGCTATCGTGGTCATCGTTTCTGAGGAGACCGGAACCATCTCAATGGTCAGAAACGGCATCATCACCAGAAACTATACAAGAGAGACCCTGAGCATGGCGCTTGAGGAGGAGCTTATCCCGAAGGAGCCTGAAAAATCAGAGCGTGTCCCTGTTGTCAGTAATGTTATAAAGGGGAAGAAAAATGAACGGAAAAAGTAGATTCAGCTTCAGCAAGATTTTTTATAACGATAAATTCGTTATGCTTTTTTCTGTTGTGGTCGCTTTCTGTATCTGGGTCGCACTTCCGGGCAACTCCGATGACACCAGCTATGCTTATATCAAGGATATCCCGATCACCGTTCCCGATCTGGGAACTGATACCAAGATGTACTATAAAAGTCAGGATACGGCTTCTGTCCGTGTAAGCGGAAATTCGCTGATCCTCAGAAATCTTTCAAAGGACGATATCGAGGTATCCCCTGATGAATCCGTTAACGAATATGAGATAGCAAAGGAAAAAACCGTAAAGCTGACTGCAAAAAAGGGCAGTATCGTAAATGACTATACTATCATCACCGGTTCCCTTGATCCGGAGGAGGTCACGGTGTTTATCGACAGGGAGGATGAAATTGATCTCCCCATTGAAAGCAAGCTCAATGCAAAGATCGCTGACGGTTACCATAATGACGGCATTACTCTGCAAAAAAAGACCGTGCATCTCAAGGGCGCGCAGTCTGTTATCCAGAGCATAGCCTCAGCAGTTGCGATCTGTGATTATGACAAGGAGCTGACAAGCACGGTTTCAATTGACGCTCCGATAAAATACTATGATTATGACGGCAATGAGATCGACAGCAAATATTTTGAACGCAAATATATCGAACCGGATATCACCTCAGTAAACGCAAAGATAACTATTCTCAAGCTTGACACTATTCTGGTCACTCCGAATATTATCAACGCTCCTTCAAGCTTCAATCCGGGAAATGACCTGATAAGCCTTTCCCCTGCCACCGTTGAGATAGCTTTCCCGGAGGACGGTACGGATTACAGCAATTCTGTCACGACAAAGGAGCTTGATCTTTCCAAGGTTGATCCGAATAATTCAGAATTTGATCTTGATCTTGTGGTATCCTCGGGAGTACGGCTTATCAGTGACGGAGTAAGCTCTGTAAAGGTGAAGTTTGATTCAGATAAAATGGATTCAAAGAATTTTACGGTGAATAATATCATCACCTCCAATGTCCCGTCGGGAAAGAAATGGGTAATGAATACCAAATCCATAAATATCACCCTTGTAGGCAATAAGGAACAGCTCAACAAGCTTACTGCAAATGATCTTACGGCTGTAATAGATATGGGCAATACGGAATCGCTGACGGGCAGCATGACATTCTATGCGGATATCAAGATAAGCTCGGTATATGACAGCTGCTGGCCATACTGGATGACGGCAGAAAACCCGTACAGAGTGCTGGTAACGGTATCTGACAAGGACGAAAATGACGAAAAGAGCGATACCTCCGAATCCGCCGCAAGCGAAACCTCTTAGCGAGACAACTGAATAAGCCCCTTTCAAAGCGGATGTGCCCGGCATATCCGCTTTTTTGCGCCGTAACAGCAAAGCCTTCCGATACCATCCGGATAAGCACAGGCTGAATACAAAGGTATATCAGGGACAGCCCGGACCGGCACGCCGGCGGGTTCGTGTAAAATAATTCTGGGAGTTTTCGTTGGAGCCGGCTGAGGATTATTTTATTCCCCCCTTACCATCCAAGTATTACATGCGAGAGCAAAAGTAAAGCTTTGTCAGATCTGCCCCCGCGATTTTGGGTGCAGCGTCGACGCTGTTCGTGTAAAATAATTCTGGGACTTTGATAATGAACTGACTTTGGGAATTTTTTGTTTCCCCATTCCATCCAACTATAACACGCGGGAACGAAAATAAAGCTTTTGTCAGACCTGCCCCCGCGATTTT
>ONNU01000187.1 GCA_900319255.1 uncultured Eubacteriales bacterium | reverse complement strand
TGAGCTGGCTTTGGGAATTTTTTGTTTCCCCTTACCAACCAAGTATAACACGCGAGAGCGAAAGTAACGCTTTGTCAGACCTGCCCCCGCGATCTTGACACCGGCGGCACGCCGGCGGTGGGTGGACTTGATATTGTTGGGGAATTGGTGTAAAATAGAAGTACGCGAAAAGAATAATGAATATTGACGCCGGGATATGGCGTCAGGAAAAGAGGAAATGAATTGAACGAAGAATTATACAGCGAGATCGCAGCTCTCAGACGGGAAATAATTGAAAATGAATTCTCCGGTCTTAATGATATGCAGCAGCAGGCTGTCTATACGCTCACAGGCCCTTTGCTTGTTCTTGCAGGCGCGGGCAGCGGTAAAACTACCGTTCTTGTCAACAGGATCGCAAATCTGCTCAGATGGGGATGCGCCTATGAGACCGACCGGGTATACGGCAGCTATGACGATGACGAAATAAATGAAATAAGAAAAGCAGCAGCAGACAAAACTCCGCTCCGTGATGAGCTTGTGCAGAGATTGTCCGTTTCTGCCCCTGCGCCCTGGAGGATACTTGCCATCACCTTTACAAACAAGGCAGCCCATGAGCTTAAAGACCGTATCTGCCGCAGAGTGGGGGAACAGGGACTTGATATCTGGGCTTCCACCTTCCACAGCGCCTGCGGAAGAATACTCAGAAGCAACGCCCAGTATGTCGGTTTCAGCAGCCATTTCACCGTATATGATACGGACGATCAGAAAAGACTTATCAAGGACTGCCTGAAAACCCTGCGTATTGATGAGAAAATGCTCCCCGTGCGTTCGGTAATGTCAGAGATTTCCAACGCCAAGGATAATATGATGGATCCGGAGGCTTTTGCAGAATACGCTGAGAATGACAGCAGGCTCATTTCAATATACAAGGTCTATAAGCTCTATCAGGAAAGGCTTATCAAAGCCGATGCTATGGACTTTGACGATATGATATACTATACCGTTGTCCTGCTCAGGGATAATCCTGAGATCAGGGAAAAATACGGCAATCAGTTCCAGTATATCATGGTGGACGAATATCAGGATACCAACCATATGCAGTATGAGCTGGTAAGACTGCTTTCACAGGTTCACGGCAACCTTTGTGTCGTGGGCGATGACGACCAGAGCATCTACCGCTTCAGAGGCGCGACTATCAGGAATATCCTTGAATTTGAGGATACCTTCGATAATACCACCGTAATCAAGCTTGAGCAGAATTACCGCTCCACAAAAAATATCCTTGACGCAGCCAACAGCGTTATCGTAAATAACAGCGCAAGAAAAGCCAAGACACTTTGGACAGATAACGAAAAAGGCGAAAAAATCCTCAGATATAACGCCCATGATGAATATGACGAAAGCCGCTTTATCATCAACACCCTGAATGACGGCGTTGCCCAGGGGGGCAGCTTCAGCGATTATGCTGTACTTTACAGAATGAACTCCCAGTCCCAGAGCATCGAGCGTTCCTTCGTAAGGGCTGGCATACCCTATAAAATAATCGGCGGCAGACGCTTCTATGAGCGCCGTGAGATCCGTGATATGATCGCATATCTCAGCGTTATCAGCAACCACAGCGATAATATCAGGCTCAGAAGGATCATCAATATTCCCAAGCGCGGTATCGGCGACAAGACCGTTTCCCAGATTGAGGAGATCGGCACAATGCTGGGTCAGAGTATGTATGAGACCATGCAGCGCAGCGAGGAATTTGAAGCTCTTATCAAAAGCAGCAAAAAGCTCGAGGATTTCTGCAGCATCATCGAGGAAATGAGCGAAATCCTTGAAAGCGGCACACCTGTTTCCGAAATGTACAGCACGCTCCTTGAAAAAACCGGATACGTTTCCTTTATCAAAAAGGAAAGCGATCACGGTGACGAAGCTGTGGAAAACGTGCAGGAGCTGAAATCCAGCATCATGCGGTATGAACAGGAAAATCCCGACAATGCGACCCTCCAGGGCTTTCTTGAAGAGGTGGCTCTGTTCACGGATCTTGATACATACAATTCCGAGGATGCTTCCGGATGCGTTGTTATGATGACCCTCCACAGCGCAAAGGGACTTGAATTTGATAATGTCTTTATCCCGGGCATGGAGGAAAATACCTTCCCCAGCTATATGGCTACCCTGTCCGAAGAGGAAATGCAGGAGGAACGAAGGCTCGCATATGTGGGCATTACCAGAGCAAAAAAGAGGCTCTTCCTTATCACCTCCAGAATGAGAACGCTTTTCGGAAAGACCTCCTATAACCGTCCGTCACGCTTTCTTGCAGAGCTTCCCGCAAGCCTTGTGCAGGAACAGGAAAAGCCCCATGTTGAGCTGAACGGAGCCGCAAAGGCTGCAAAGGGGGAAAGGCGCAGAGAAGAGCTTGCCCAGAGCAAGACCATATCCTCTCAGCCCCACCGTCAGTCAAGCGGCAGACAATACAGCATCGGTATGAGAGTACGCCACAAGAGCTTCGGGGACGGTCTTATCGTTGGAGCGCGTCCTATGGCATCCGATACGTTGCTTGAGATAGCTTTTGATAAAGCTGGAACAAAAAAGATCATGGCAAATTATGCTGTTCTTGAAATATTATAAAAATCCATATACAAAGCGGTGCCCGGCAGAGATGCATATTTCTCTGCCGGGCGCCGCTTTGAAAAGTATCGGAAGTATTAATTGTGATAAGGGCTGCCTTTTTTGAACAGCACAGCGCAGCCGGTCATGTACTGTTATCTTAATCCGTGAAACTCAGCTGTCAGTTTCACGGATTCAGGTGTTATTAAAAATATCAAAAATATTATTATCCTGTCGCCGTCGCTTCTTGAAAGCTTCAAAAAGTCATTGCTCACGCTTTCAGAGCCAAGCGCCGGAAAGAGCTGCACCGCCTTTCGTCTGATTTATTTTCGTATTATTTTCTTTGCTTTATTTTACTTTTATTTTCTTTGTGCACTTATTGTAGGATAAAGGGGAGTTTTTGCAGCAAAAGCGGAGTTTCTGTAACAAAAACCCGGGTTTTTGCTGCAATAACTCAGGGCGGGATCTTACAAGAGCTGCCTCAGTTCACACTGGTGATGGTGCAGGTCTTGACGGATACTGTGCCGGTGCTGTCGGTAGCAACGCATTTCAGGTCATAGCTTGCCGCTGCAGTGGGGGTGAATTTTGCATAGGTCATGCCGGCGCTTCCGTAGCTGAGCTTGTTCCATTTGCTGTTGGCGCTGCGCTTGAAGTAGAATTCAAAGGTGCAGGGCTTTGTGCCGCCGATGGTTCTGCCGGCTATGGTTATGGTCTTTCCGACTGATACGGTCGTGCCGGTGCTGATCGTTGAGATATTGGTCAGAGGGAGGCTTTCGTATGAAACAGCTGTGAATGTCTTTTCCGCTGTATTGCCTGCGCTGTCCTTTACTATAACCTTCAGGTCATAGCTTGCTGCCGCTGTGGGAACAAGCACCGCATAGCTTTTTGTGCCGAATTCTGTTCCCATTTTGTTCCATTTGCTGTTGGAGCTGCGCTTGAAATAGAATGCGTAGCGATAGCTGCCTGTACCGCCGGAGGCTGCACCGGTCAGACGGATATCATCTCCGATCTGAGCGATCTCCGTATTGATCGTTGAGTTATTGGCAAGCCCCTCTGCAAGCTTCGTTCTGCTCAGCTCTTCGCCGCAGACTGTGCAGTGTACAACGCTGCAGGATGAACCGTCATTTCCTGTTTCTGTGACAGCTGCGCCGGGTGTATGTCCGGTCGCTTCAATGACCGATGTTTTCACTGCGCCGCAATCTGCGCAGGTATAGGTGATTACGCCGTCATCTGTACAGGTGGCTGATTTTGTGACAACGCCGCTGTCGAAGCTGTGCTCACAATAATTATCATCATCAGAGATCAGAGAAGAGCTGTCGCTTGTTATCGTATAGCTGCCGGAGCTTACTGACGGCGAGGAATACAGAACATAATTGACATTCTTCTTTGCTATCGAATTAAATACGGTAGTTCCGTTGTTGTTTATATTTATTGTTTTCCCTTTTTGCACAGTCGCTGTTGATCTTACATATCCCTGTGATGATGACGAGGGAGTGCCTGACATCTGCGATGAGCCTGCCGCAAAGACCGTTCCGCCGCTTATCGTCAGCGTTCCGTCACAGTCCAGCGGATTGTTGTCGCTGTTTGCCGGTGCTGACCAGACAATGACGGAGCCGTCTGTGATCGTAAGCGCGCCGTTTGAATCCAGTCCGTCGCCTTCACAGTCAACATTGATCCTTCCGCCGTAGATATTGAGGGAATAATCTCCTGACTGGCTGCCTCCGCCGCCCGGTGTAAAGCCTCCCTGACCGCCGGGGCCTCCCTGTCCGCCGGGTCTGCCGGGTCCGCCGCCGGGATTGAAGCCCTCTGTGCTGCCTCCGTTTCCGCCGGCTGCATTGATAGCGTCATCTGATGCCGTAATATTATAGCTGCCTGCATAAAGATAGACATTGCCAGCCTCAAGACCCTCATAGCTGCTGCCTATATCAATATGTACACTGCAGTCCGCCGCGTTTTCACTGCCCACCGTAAGAGATGTATCCGCATGAATGCCGTCATCTCCGGTCATTATATTGAGATCTCCTCCGGTCACTACCACATAGCCGTCCGAATGAACAGCATCATCCGCTGTATTCAGATCAAAGCTGCCCCCGGTAATGGTGATGGTATTGGTAGCTTCGGAGGTATCTGTGGAGTCGGTGGAATCACTGCTGTATGATGCCTTGATGCCCTTGCAGCTCATTGTATCCTTGTTAAAGGCTGTATCGTCATAGCCTGCGCCGGCTGTGATATCAAAGCTGCCGCCTGTTATCGTGATATCCTGAGCTGACTGTATTCCGTCGCTTCCTGATTTTATTGTCAGATCGCCGCCGTTTATTATGATATCAGCTGCGCAGCCTGCATCGGCGTCCACTGCATCAGGATCGGTGCGGATAGCGTCTGCCTCAGCCGTGATATCAATGCTGCCGGAATTAATTTCAAGGGTGTTGTCTGCGGAGATACCGTTTTTTGCTGATGTGATATTCAGGTCGATATCTTCGATGGTAAGGCTGCCGTATTCTCCTGATTTTACCGCATTCTTTGTATTGCATACCAGATTCAGCGTTCCCTTGCCGTTGAGAGTGATATCTGATGAAGCCTTGCACTTGATGACCGCTGATTCTGCATATGCGGCATTGCTTCCGTCGCCGCCGTCTGCGGTATCGCCGTAAAGATCAGCGTTATTAAGTTCGCTGTCCGTCAGGGTGTTGGTATGACCCTCAAGGGCTGTCACCGCTACCGATGCAGTGGAATCCTTCTTTACCGTCAGGGGACTTGTCAGCGAGGATTTAAGCGTAAGCTCGCTGAGCAGAAGGTTCGCATCTCCCGTAGCCTCCTTCTTTACCGATATGCTCATATCATCTCCCTTGCCTGTAAAAGCGTATGTTCCGCCCTTTTTATTGATATTGACATTCAGGGAATAGGTATCGGTATTTGAATATACAGCGTTTCCGTTTGCATCAGTCTGCGGCTCAGGGGTATATTCTGTGCCGTCCCTGCTTATACCGATGATCTCATATTTTGTATCGCTGCCCTCAAATACTGTAAGGCTGCTGCCATCAAAGGAAAAGGTCGTATATCCTACAGGGACTTCAAGCTTTGCAATTCCGCTGCCCGAAGAAAAAGCCACCTCAACCACGCCTGCGGCTCCGCTTACGCCTTCAACAGTGATCGTTGAGCCGCTCACACTGACCGATGCAAGCTCCGGCTTATCCACCACCGCATAGGCTATATCTGAATTGCAGCTGATTACTGCTGCGCTTGCTGAGATCTGCTTGTATGAATACTCCGCAGACCGTACCGCTGCATCAGCCGGGACAGCTCCCACCGCCGCTGCTGCTGACAGTATCATTCCTGACATCAGCATTACCGCAAGTGCTTTCTTTATTGATTTCATTGGTTCGCCCTCCATATAATTTTTTGTTGTAATAATTATAACCGATGCTTCTTAATTCCCGCTTAAACCTTTCTTAAATTCCGCTTAAATCCTTTTTAATTTCTGTCAATATTTTATGAACTTTTTGTAAAGTCGCTCAAATCCCCGGAAAAGTATTGTATAATTACATTGGCAAAAAAATACAACAGTAACTTCGGCGCCGCCGGCGTGCCGCCGGTGTCAAAATCGCGGGACAGGTCTGACAAGGCTTTGCTTTCGCTCTCGCGTGTTATACTTGGATGGGATGGGAAACAAAAAATTTCCGAAGCCAGCTCTTTATCAAAGTTCCAGAAATATTTTACACCAACTCGGATCCGGAGGTTTTAATATGCAGATATTACTTGTAGAGGATGAGATTTCCCTTTCAAATGCGATCAAAAGAATTCTTGAGCAGCAGGGCTATTTTGTAGATGCGGTCTATGACGGACTGACGGCTGTTGAATATGCAGGCTCTGCCAATTACAAGCTGATAATCCTTGATATCATGATACCCGGGATAGACGGCTTTGAAGTGGTGCGTACTCTCAGACGTGAGGGCAATGGTACGCCTATCCTTGTGCTTTCAGCCCGCACCTCAAAGCATGACAAGCTTTCCGGGCTTAACTGCGGCGCTGATGATTATATGACCAAGCCCTTTGATACCGATGAGCTTCTTGCCCGTGTCGGCGCTCTCACAAGAAGAACCGGCGGCGTTATCATGAACAAGATAGATCATGCTGACCTTTCTCTTGATCTGAACAGTGCCCTGCTCCGGTGCGGGGACAATTCCGTCCAGCTCAGCCACAAGGAATTCGAGGTTCTCAAGGTCTTTCTTTACGACCCCCAGACCACCATTTCCACAGAGGCTATTATCGCAAATGTCTGGGGCATCGAATCAGACGCTTCCTATAATAATGTGGAGGTCTATATCTCCTTTATCAGAAAAAAGCTGAGATATCTCGGCTCAAAGGTGAATATCAAAAAGATACAGCGGCTGGGCTACCGTCTGGAGGTGAGCTGATGCTGAAAAAATACCGCCGGGACTTCGTTCTGCTGAATACCCTGACGGTGGGTATCGTTCTGATGATAACCCTGAGCTTTTTAGGGGCTGTTGTATATATCAATGAATACGACGATATGGAAAGCGTTATGTCCATGTCGGTCAGACCATGGAATTACCCGGGAGGCGATCAGCGCCAGGAAGCAGTTGAAAAAACCGATCCGGATATCGGTCATCCTCCGGAGGAAAAGTCCTGGAACGACCCGAAGGACAGCGCTCAGTCCTCATCCGAAAGCTCCGTCAGTCAGTCCAGCGAGTCAAAGGAAAACAAAGCTCTCAAGAAGCGGCGCATCAATAACAATACCAGATATATTAATGAGGATATCTCCGTATATGTATTGAGCAGCGACAGAAAGAGCTTTGCCCTGCTGTCTGAAAGCACGATATATGAGGGCGATGACGAGCTGGAGCTTATGAGGGATATTTCCGTGCAGAGCGAGCGTTTCGGTTCCATTGACAAATACGGCATCATTTTCTACAAGGAACGCTCCGAAGCTGGTACATACAAAATAGCCATCACCGGCAAATGGTATATGACCATCGCTTTGCTGAGAATACTGCTGATACTTATTTCCGCCTTTCTTATTTCAATGGGGCTGGTATTTCTAATAAGTATGCACCTTTCAAGGCTGGCGGCAAGACCAATGGAAAACGCCATCGGCATGGAGCGGCAGTTTGTGCGGGATATATCCCACGATCTGAAAACTCCCGTAACCGTCATACTTGCAAACAACAGTATACTCCGCTCAAATCCTGATACAAAGCTCGGGGACAATATGCAGTGGATCGACAGCACCGATTCCGCCGCCAGAGATATGATGAATATGGTAAGCGAGATGCTGACGCTTTCAAAGCTGGAAAATACCGAAGTGCGGGCTGAAAAAGAATGTGTCAATCTTTCCATGGAGGCTGAAAGAACCGTTCTGCAGCTTGAATCGGTAGCCTATGAAAACAGGATCGAGCTTGCTTCCGATATTGAAGAAAATGTTCAGGTAAACGCTGTTCCCGAATATGTAAAGAGAATTTGCAGCAGCCTTATCGAAAACGCTGTCAAATATGAGCCCTCCGGCGGAAGAGTCGGGGTCTCCCTCAAAATCAGAAGAAAAAAGGCTGTGCTTGCGGTACACAACAAGCTGAGCTTTATCCCGAAGGAGGAGCTGGAGCATATTTTTGAAAGCTTCTACCGGGGCGACAAAACAAGAAGCAGCAAAAACGGTCACGGTCTGGGGCTTACGATAATAAAGCGCATGGCGGAGCTTTCAGGAGCTGATATTTCCGTGGAAAGCAGTGAAAGCGAGGGCACTGTCTTTAAAGTTACCTTTGAACTGATATAGCAAAGCGCCTGGTGAACCTTTAAACAATTCAATATTTTTTTAAAAAATTGCTCATCAAATGTTTATTGTGAGTATTTTTATATATCATAGAATATGATCACAGCAGAAAGCTGATATGAAGAAAAGGGGCGGTGATAAAAATGAAGATACTTCTTGCCGATCCTGACAGGGATCTGGTCTGGTCGTTCAAGGCTCTGCTTGAGCAGGAGGGGAACGAGGTCTCCACAGCCTTTGACGGCGCTCAGGTCATAAACAAGGCGTTTACTGAAAAATATGACGAGGTGATACTCAGCAGCAGCATTCCCCGGGTCAATGACAGGGATATCGTTAAAATGCTCAATGATGAAAAATGCCCGGTCATACTTCTTCTTAACAGGAATATAAATGCCGATATCCTTCTGGACGGCGTTCTTGCAAACGCTTATCTCAGCTTTCCCTTTTATCCCTATGAGCTGACAGCTCTTTCGGACAGGGTCGCAGAAAAAGCGGCAGGAAATGAAATGCTCAGCTTCGGGGATGTTCAGATAGATGTCAGCGCCTTCCTTCTCTGCGGCAGCGAAAGAGTTACAAGCCAGGAAATAGATGTTTTCCGGGCGCTCGCAGAAAAGCAGGAGCTTGACCCCAAAAAAGCAGAGCCGTTCATTGGTTCTCTCAATAACAAGCTTCGACGCTTGAATAAAAAGACCCGCATCAGATATGTGATGAAAGAGGGTTACAGGTTGGTGACGGATTATGAATAAGGCAGTCAGAAAATTTGCGTTCAGCGCGGAATTTGCGGTATTCATTCTTCTTGCGGTACTGCTTTCGGTTATAAATATCGTGGATTTTGCAATGGCAAGCGATGACGCGGATTTTATTACACACAAAATAGCCGACGGTCAGGGTAAGCTCGGCAGAGATGCAAACGCTCCCGCAGCGCAGCAGTTTGAACAGAATGCCCCCAACAACCGCTTTGCTCCCGGCTTCAGGTTACGCAGCAGCTTTGAAAATATGGGTCCTGAATCCCCTGAAATGGATCAGAGCCTGAGATATTTCACCTACGCCTTTGACAAGAACGGCAGCTCCCGGAAAATCGTTTTCAAAATGTCGGCTGTCAGCGAGGAGGAAGCTGAGCAGTGGGCGAAAAGTCTATTAAACGGCGGCTCCACAGGATGGTCAAGGGTAAATTACCGCTACCGTATCTATGAGATCGACGGAAAGACCTATGTCACGGTGATAGACCAGGGCAGAGAGCTTCTCGCCCCCTACCGGATACTCCTTATCTCCATAGCCGGCGGCAGCGCAATGCTGATACTCAGTATGATAATTCTTCTTGCGGTAGGCAAAAGCGTTTTCAAGCCCCTTGAAGAAGCAGACAGAAAGCAGAAAAACTTTATTTCCGATGTTGAAAAGGAATTCAAGCTCCCTCTTACGGTAATAAATGCAAATACGGAGCTTATTGAAAAAAGAAACGGTCCCTCTGAAAATACCAACATAATCAACCGTCAGGTCAGAAAGATGACCTGCATCGTAAAGGATATGGCAAACTTCTCGGTATTTGACGAAAAGGAGCTTTCGATATCAAGCATAAATATTTCCGATATCCTGATGCGCACCCTGGACAGCCGCTCGGAGCAGTTCAGAGAAAAGAACATTCAGCTCGAAATGGATATCCAGCCCGAAATACTCATAGACGGCGACGGCGAGGCTTTCAAAAAGGTTTTTGCCGAGCTTGCAGACAACACTCTGAGATATGCTCTGAGCAGGGCTTCATTCAGTCTTTCCTCTTCGGGCAGCAGGATAGTCCTCACAGCGAAAAAC
>ONNU01000075.1 GCA_900319255.1 uncultured Eubacteriales bacterium | reverse complement strand
TGTCTGGAGGGAAACAGGTAGTGCATAGGGCTTTCGTTTGGGAAAGCTCTTTCGGTCTTGTCCGGCAACGTGGCTTCGCCCGTTGCCTGCTTTTCTTTGACCGCCTGCGGCGGTTTTGGGGTGTTTCGCACGCTGCGGCGTGCGACCAGGGGCTCTGCCCCATGGACCCCGCAGCCTTTGAAAAGGCTGGCGAAACTTTTGCTTATTTTTTTGGCTTTTTAAAAACCATCGTATCCCCGCCCCGGAATTTCTCCATATCATATTCTGAATCTGATATCTGCTCCCTGCGCTTTGTATGCTCAGCATTTGAAGCCGTACGCTTATTATTTCCCGGCGTTATATATGTAGTATCGCTTTCATAAAGCTTTTTGCCCTGAACAGGACGTGTCTTTCTTCTCGGTGCCTGTACATAGGTGACATTTTCATCTGACGGGCGCTTTTTCTGCGTCGGAGCTTTTTTCTTCCTTGAGGAGCTTGCAAATGTGATGCTTTCATCCGGCGCTGTTTTTTCCTGCTGAGCAGGCTTTGGTGAGGGGCGGCGGATGGGCTTATCTGCCTCCTGAGCTGTGATTGCCGGCTTTTTCCTTTGCACGGGGGGATGATTCACAGCTGTACCTGTATTGCTCTTATGAACAGCCGTCCCCGGTCTTTTCCGTACCGGCTCCTCCTGTGCGCTTTCCTGTTCAGCTTCGATGCGGTTCTTTCTGCCGGACAGCTTTCTGTCAATGACAAGCAGATAGAATACAAAAAAACCTATCAATACCAGGTCGATTATTATTATCATGACAGTGATAAGCGTATAGCCTACCGATATCTGTACATCCTCCTGTTTCTTTTCGGGAGACATATATTCATTGAAGGAGGGCAGGTTTTTCAGATCCTCGCTGACTCTGTCAGTTCTCTCGGCATATTCTTGCAGATATCTGTTATTATCACTGTATATTATCATCTCCGGCACCTGATTGAAGGCGTTATCGTCAAGCTTTTTCGGATTTCCGTAAAATACGGCAGCCTCTAATTCAGGACATTCATTGAAGGCGTGCTCATTCAATGTGATATCGCCGCTGAATTCTACCCTCAGCAGATTTTTACAATCTGCAAAAGCGTCCGTTTCGATAACATTTATATTCTTCGGGAAAACTACTCTTTTCAGCTGGATACAATCCTTGAAGGCTTCCTCCCCTATTTTCTTCACTCCATCCCCCAGGGTAATGCCTGACAGGGAACGACAGCTTTCAAAAGCGCCCTTATTTATGGACGTTACATTCTTCGGCACTCTCAGATCTGTAAGCCCGCTTTCGCTAAAGCAATAGTCATCAATTACGCTGAGCTTATCTGTAAGGTCGATATTTTTAAGGGAGCTGCAGCCGTAGAAGGCTCTTTTTCCAATACGCTCCACCGATGCCGGCATATAGACATTATCAAGCTTTTCACAGCCCTCAAAGGCTGAATTCTGCACGGTGCTTACAGAGCTTGGTATCATTACGTTTTTCAGGTTTACATTCCCTGCGAAGGAATAGCTGCCGATAGTCTTTATCGAATCAGGGATGCTTTTTATATCAGATTTGCCTATATATTTTATAAGTATACCGTCGCCCACGGTAACAAATTCGCCCTTTTGATTATTCATCCATTTTGTATTTTCAAGAGCGTAGCCGCCGAAATATCTCAGCCCTTTGGGGATATTCGGCTCTGAAAGCTTTGTGCAGTTGATAAAAGCGTAATCTCCGATGGAATCCACGCTATTGGGCAGGGCTGTTTTTTCAAGAGAGGCACATTCTGAAAATGCAAATCTTCCCACTGACAGCAGACCATCGTCTATGCTCAGATCCTTGAGTGACGAGCAGCCCGAAAAGGCAGAGTCCCCTATTGAAGTCACGCTTCCTGAAATATGCACCTTTCCCAGTGACGTACAGCCGGAAAATGCCATTGTATCTATTTTTTTGACAGAACCGGTGATCTCCAGTTCCTTCAGCTTTTTATTATCCTTAAAGGCTGCCGCCCCTATTGAGGTGACAGGGATGTTATTGACCTCCGGGGGAACCGAAACATAGAGGCTCTGTCCCATATAGCTTACAAGCTGTGCGCTTTTGCCGTCTACCGCTATTAAATATTTGAAATCACCGTTATCGACAACATCCTCCGCATTTGCCTGAAATGACACTGCCGACAGCGATATCAATGCTGCTGATATCACAGCCGTTATTTTTAAAGCCTTTACGCTCATTACGACACTCCTTTTTCGATCCGCTCCCCGGATCACCTCATATCATTTCTACCATTTTGACACACATTCTCTATTATCCTATATTACCACATCCCCCATAAATTTTCAAGTCCACCGCCGGCGTGCCGCCGGTGTCAAAATCGCGGGACAGGTCTGACAATGCTTTACTTTCGTTCTCGCGTGTTATAGTTCGATTGTAAGGGGGAAGTGGAATTATCCTCAGCCGGATTCTACGAAAACTCCCAGAAATATGTTACACGAACGTCGGCGCTGCCCCTCCCATTTCAGTAGAGGCTTTGATATACAATTCCTGATTCCAAATTAAATTAAATTCCACTTTCCACTTTCCAAATTCCAAATTAATATAAATTCTAAACAGGGGAAAGACCGAAATTGCCTTTCCCCTGTTTTATGGCGCTTTGATGGGATCATTTACGGTTGTCGATATTGTACCGGTATTCCTTCGGCGTCATATTATATTTCTTTTTGAATATCCTGTTGAAATAGGACAGATTGGTTATGCCTATGCTTGAAGCGACCTCTGTTATCTGCATACTGGTGGTCAGAAGCAGGTTCGTCGCTATGTTCAGGCGGTAATCGTTGATATATTCTATGCAGGTCATGCCCATGTATTTTTTGAAAAATCTCATGAAGTAATGCTTGCTCAGGTCTACGCTTGCCGCAAGCTCCTCAATGGTGATGGGATTCATATAATTCACCGCTATGTAATCAAGTATGGTCTTGATATTGCGGGTGGTGTTATCCTTCATCGTTGATTCATGCTCTTCCGGAATAAGGAAGTATTTGAAAAGAATATGGAACATTCTGAATAGCTCCGACTTTATCTCAAGCTCAAAGAAATCCTCCTTTTTATCATACAGATCTATAAGCTTCCTTACGCTCTGATACAGCAGATCGTAATTCTCCGCATCCGATGAGATCACTACCGGATTGATATACATATTATCAAGAAAGGGCGTGAAGTATTTTATGGAGCAGGAATCTGTGTTATTGCTGCTCAGCATGGACATACTGAATATCACGCTTCTGAAAAATGTCCTCTTATTGTCTATATTCCTGAATGAATGAAGTACGCATGGATTTATCAGCAGTATATCGCCCTGCTTTACATGATATCTCTCAAGATCTACAAATTCTTCGTATTCCCCGGTCTCTACATAGACTATCTCCATCTCGTCGTGCCAGTGCATCGGATAGGTAGTGTAAAAATCGGGCATTATTGTGTTGACGGCTACAAAAGGAAGCAGAAAATCACCCTTCTGACCCGTTTCCTTCAGGCTTTGACGATCGTCATGGTACATATACCCAAATCCTCCTTCTTGTTGCTAAAGTGATATATTTTTGCGTATTTGCATTATTATGTGCTAATTTTGTCAGATATTACCAAACTAATCGTATTTATTAATACAATAGTATTATAATACTGATGTGTAAATTCATCAATAGTAACAAAAAGCTCTTTTATAGAACAATTATAACTTTTGCAGGAAAAATTGTGACCGCCTTCATTTTTTGCGCAAATATCGTCCTTTTTTGCGCTTACGGAATATTGATTTTTTTGAATTGACGGACTTATTTCAATGCAAAATATGATAAAAAATTAACGAAATCAAGAAAAATCTGACAGATTTGTTTATTGCTCTTGTAAAATTTATTGCGATGTGGTATAATAGCTTTGTTTGTACAGTTATTCGATGAATATTGAACCTGCAGGATTTTTTCATTCACCTTGAAGGTTCATATCGTACAGAACAAAGACGGATCTCATCCGCCTAATTTAAAAGAGAGGATAATTCAGATGTATAAGATCGTCAGAAAAAAGGAGTTAAATCCCACAGTTACTCTTATGGAAATCGAAGCTCCGCTTATTGCAAAAAAAGCTGAGCCGGGTCAGTTTATTATTTTCAGAGCTAAGGCAGACAGCGAAAGAGTTCCGCTCACTATCGCTGATTTCGACCGTGAAAAGGGCACAGTTACGATCATTTTCCAGATCGTTGGCGGCGCTACTATGGAACTTAATACACTTAATGAGGGCGACAGTCTCCAGGATTTTGTCGGTCCTCTCGGCAAGCCCAGCGAAACAGACGGACTTAAAAAGGTCGCTGTTGTTGGCGGCGGCGTAGGCTGCGCTATTGCTTATCCTATCGCAAAGAAGCTTCATAATCTCGGCTGCGAGGTTCACAGCATCGTCGGCTTCAGAAACAAGGATCTTGTTATTCTTGAGGATGAATTCAATGCTGCAAGCGACAAGCTCTGCATGATGACCGATGACGGAAGCTACGGCACAAAGGGTCTTGTTACAAACGCTCTTGAGGAGCTTATCAAAGAGGGCAATGAATATGATGAGGTCATCGCTATCGGACCTGTTATTATGATGAAGTTTGTATCTATGCTTACAAAGAAATACAATATCAAAACTATCGTCAGCATGAATCCTATTATGATCGACGGCACAGGTATGTGCGGCGGATGCCGTCTTACTGTCGGCGGCGAAACCAAGTTCGCTTGTGTTGACGGTCCCGACTTTGACGGTCATTTAGTAGATTTTGACGAAGCAATGCACAGAGGTACAATGTACAAGGAATTTGAAACTCATGCTCGTGAGGCTTCCTGCAATCTTCTCAACAAGGAGGTAAAATAATAATGGCAGTTCAGAAGAATATGGATCCTAAAAAATGTCCCATGCCTGTTCAGGATCCCATGGTACGCAGAAATAATTTTGAAGAGGTAGCTTTAGGTTATACATATGAAATGGCAGTTAATGAGGCAAGAAGATGTCTTAACTGCAAGCACAAGCCCTGTACTACAGGCTGTCCCGTACAGATTGATATCCCCGCTTTTATCGAAAGAGTTGCTAACGAGGATATGGAGGGCGCTTATCAGATCATCGCAAAGTCAAGCTCACTTCCGGCTGTCTGCGGTCGTGTATGTCCCCAGGAGAAGCAGTGCGAAAGCAAATGCGTCAGAGGCATCAAGGGTGAATCTGTGGGAATCGGCAGACTTGAGCGTTTTGTTGCTGACTGGCATCGTGAGAACTGCAAGGACGCTCCTGCTGTTCCGGAACAGAACGGTCACAAGGTGGCTATCATCGGCGCAGGTCCCAGCGGTCTGACTGCTGCGGGCGATCTTGCAAAGTTAGGCTACAAGGTTACAGTTTACGAGGCTCTCCATCTTGCCGGCGGCGTTCTTGTTTACGGTATCCCGGAATTCAGACTTCCCAAGATAATCGTTCAGAAGGAGATCGACAACCTCAAGGCTATCGGCGTTGATGTCGAAACAAATATGGTCATCGGCAAGGTTCTTACCATTGACGAGCTTTTTGAAATGGGCAACGAGGCTGTTTATATCGGCAGCGGCGCAGGTCTCCCCCGCTTTATGAATATTCCCGGCGAAAGCCTCAAGGGTGTTTATTCAGCTAATGAATATCTTACCCGTATCAACCTTATGAAGGCTTACAAGGAAGGCAGCAAAACTCCCATCAAGCACAGCAAAAAGGTTGCAGTTGTCGGCGGCGGCAATGTTGCCATGGATGCTGCAAGAAGCGCAAAGAGAATGGGCGCTGAGGAGGTTTATATCGTATACCGCAGAGGTATGGAGGAGCTTCCTGCAAGAAAGGAAGAGGTGGAGCACGCAGAGGAAGAGGGCATCATCTTCAAGACTCTTACCAATCCCGTTGAAGTCCTTGGCAACGAGGCTGGCGAGGTATGCGGCATGAAATGTGTTGAGATGGAGCTGGGCGAGCCCGACGCAAGCGGCAGACGCAGACCTATCGTAAAAGAGGGCAGCGAATTTGTTCTCGATGTTGACACAATGATAATGTCCATCGGCACAAGCCCCAACCCCCTTATCAGAAGCACCACTCCCGGTCTTGATACCAACGCAAAGGGCTGTATCGTAACAAACGGCGAGGACGGACTCACCACCCGCGAGGGCGTATATGCCGGCGGCGACGCTGTAACAGGCGCAGCTACTGTTATCCTTGCAATGGGAGCAGGCAAGGCTGCGGCAAAGGCAATAGACGAGTATATCAAAAACAAGCAGTAATGCTTTTTTCACGGCTCAGGATCAGCTAAGGCTTTTCCTGAGCCGATTTTTTTCTTTCTATGCTTATAATAAATTCAAATAAAAAGCAGCCCGTCCGATGGAGCTCTATGACCTTCATCGGACGGGCTTGATTATTTCACAAAACACTTATTCACCTTTGATCTTAGCTTTCGGACATTTGCTTTTCAGTCTGCGGAGAATATAATCAAACTGGTGAGGATAAATATATATCGCATTATTCTCGATACCGGCTTTTACCCAGATCATCTCTTGCTTTCTTCTGATATCAATAAGATTAATATCAGAAAAAGAGGATAACACACCCCCTGCATGTGTACCGGCTACAGCTCCCTGCATCATTAACGAAACATCTCCGGTCAGGACTCCTGTTAACTGAACAGCCTGAGCGATCCTCTGGTTCTTGTCAGCCTTTTTTGGTGATATAACATAAGCTATATACCTGTCAGTCAGGACAAAATCCATTTCATCCTTTCCCCCTCTGACAGCGCAGACTATCAGCCAGATGAGAAATGCTAATACCCAGCTTCCTGCAAGTATAATAAGGAGAATGGGCAGGATATCAAGAAGAGGATCCAATTCCTCCTCCTGAACGCATAGGATGATACCGACACAAGCAAAAGCCAATATCATTATCACAGTATATATCTTCATGAATTTCAGAAGCACCTCCGGGTGCTTTATCATTTTCCTTGTGTAGTGCCAATAAATATTGCCCTGAGGGTCAAGCATCAGACCCTGGGGGATATCGCCGTAGGGCTGAGGAGCGGCAGCTCCGGCTCCTGTCAGCGCCTGTCCGCAGGAGGGGCAGAAGCCGGCAGCGCCTTCAATTTTCATTCCGCAATTACCACAATAATATGACATAAGGATCACCCAGATCCATAATATCTTTATCGAAAAAGCTTTTTAAAGCGTCTTATCGAAAACAAGTATCAGAAAGCTTTCCGGGTAATTATTCCCTGAAAACATTATAGCATATAGATCCCCGACAAATCAAGACCAAAAAAAACAGCAGCCGGAAAGCTCCGACTGCTGCTAAACTTTTATCTAAGTTGTATCAGACTGCTCTTGTAACCTTGCCTGAACGGAGGCAACGGGTGCATACATTAACTCTCTTGGGTGTTCCGTTTACGATAGCCTTTACTTTGACTACGTTCGGCTTCCAAGTTCTGTTTGAGCGTCTGTGTGAGTGAGATACCTTTATACCGAAGGTAACTCCTTTATTGCAAATCTCACATTTTGCCATTGTCAGCACCTCCTGAATTATGTGTGTGATAAATAATCCAAAAAGCTGAATTACTTAATCTCTACCTCAGCGCCAACCTCTGAAAGCTTAGCCTTGATAGCCTCAGCGTCATCCTTGCTGATAGCTTCCTTGAGTGTCTTGGGAGCGCCGTCAACAACAGCCTTAGCGTCCTTAAGACCAAGACCTGTAAGCTCACGAACAACCTTGATAACCT
>ONNU01000228.1 GCA_900319255.1 uncultured Eubacteriales bacterium | reverse complement strand
GCGGCAAAGCCGCTGCCCTGGAAGAAGTCAGCAATCAATAGAAGCCGGGGTATAAAGAATAACTCCCGAATCTGTTTTTCTACTTTCATGCCCTGAGATATACTTCATTAGTGTTTCTACTTTGGTGGAACAAAAGGTGGAAACCACAAGGGGTTCCCCCTAGAGTTTTCCACCTTTTGCAATCCCCTTTCCTTAACCCCCGTGGCAAGCCAGACTTTAATAACTAAGAGTTAGTATTGTCAGGAGCTTTACAAATCTTTCTGATGCATACAGTAAATCAAATGAGTGAGGGGCAAAAGTTCCGAATCTCATAACCACACCGATCCTCCGCGCGTTGGACAGAAAGTAGAAATCCGATAAAACCTACCCACGTGGAACGAACCCGGGGGGGAGATAAGGAAAGGGCATAAAGTTTTTGGATAGTATTTCCCACTGACTTTATAAGCCGGCCATTTGTTTTGCAAAGCTTTTCCGTGTCCCTGAAAATGATTGTATTATCTATCATATCAATTCTCCAGCCCGAATACTGCGCTGCAGGCATCGCTGGGCATACGCCAGTCGCCTCTGGGGGAAAGGGTGACAGTACCCACCTTCGGACCGTCGGGGAGACATGAACGCTTGAACTGCTGTGAGAAAAAGCGCCTGATGAATATTGTCAGCCATTTCCTTATGGTCTGCTCATCATAATCCTCCGCAAAAGCCTTTTTCGCAAGCCTGAATATCTTGTCAGCAGTAAAGCCGAAGCGTACAAAATAATACAGAAAGAAATCATGCAGCTCATAGGGACCCACAAGATCCTCTGTTTTCTGGGATATCTCACCGTCCTTGGGGGGGAGAAGCTCGGGGCTTACGGGGGTGTCGAGAATGTCAAGCAGGGCATTTTTCAGCTGTCCCTCGCTGTGATCAGCTTCAAATGATGTAAGATGCCGCACAAGGGTCTTGGGAATGGATGCATTGACGGCATACATTGACATATGATCGCCGTTGTAGGTCGCCCAGCCTAAAGCAAGCTCCGACAGATCGCCTGTTCCGATGACAAAGCCGCCGGTCTTGTTTGCAATATCCATAAGCACCTGTGTGCGTTCTCTTGCCTGACCGTTTTCATAGGTGACATCGAAGTTGTCGGGGGATTGTCCGATATCCTCAAAATGCTGCATTACCGCCTTGCTGATATTGATATCCATGAAGCTTACGCCGTAGCTTTCGGCAAGTATCTCGGCATTGCTTTTTGTGCGCTTTGTTGTGCCGAAGCATGGCATTGTCACAGCGATGATATCCTTCCTGTCACGTCCCAGCATATCCATGGCATGGACTGCAACGATCAGCGCAAGGGTGGAATCAAGCCCGCCTGAAAGTCCCAGCACAACGGTCTTTACATTGGTATGCTCGATCCTCTTTGCAAGCCCGCAAGCCTGGATGGTAAGAATCTCCTCGCATCGTTCGTCAAGATTAGCCTTGACAGTGGGGACGAAGGGGGTCTTGCTGATATATCTTTGCAGCTCCACATCCCTGAAGCTCAGATCAAAGCTGGCGTATTCTATCACATCGTCAGACATTGTAAAGGTGTTTGCCCGTCTGCGCTCATGCATCAGCCTTTGCAGGTCGATATCGCCGTAAATGATGCCCGCTGCAAAGCGCTTCGACTCTGCAAGCATCGTGCCGTTCTCGCAGATCAGATCATGTCCGGAGAATACAAGATCCTGTGTGCTTTCGCCCTGACCTGCGCTTGAATAAACATATGCGCTCAGAAGCCTTGCAGAGGTGGAGCGCACAAGCATCCTTCTGTAATCAGCCTTGCCGATGACCTCATCGCTGGCGGACAGATTGGCTATTATCAGAGCGCCGTTTTTTGCAAGCATTGTCGAGGGCGGGTCAGGTGTCCACAGATCCTCGCAAATCTCCACTCCGAAACGGAATTCCGGCATATCATTGCAGTAAAACAGCATGGGCTGACCGATCATAGTGTATTGTCCTGCAAACTTTTTCCAGCCCGGTTCCTCCCCCGCAGGGGTGAAATGGCGCAGCTCGTAGAATTCCGAATAATTGGGGATAAAGGTCTTTGCAGGCAGTCCCAGAAGCTTGCCCTTGCAGATAACGGCGCCGCAGTTATAAAGCTTGCCCGAAGCCGGCACAGGCAGACCGCAGATTATCACCGCCTCCAGCTCCTTTGTTTCCTCCATGATCCTTTCAAGCGCCTTTTCCGCAGCATCAAGCAGGCTTTGCTGCAAAAAAAGATCATGGCAGGTATAACCCGTAATGCAAAGCTCAGGGAAAACTATCAGTGAAGCGCCGTTTTCCGATGCCTGCCTTGCCTGTTCAATGATCGCCGAAGCATTGTAATCACAGTCAGCAACTCTTATCTTCGGCGTAGCGCTGGCTGCCCGTAAAAAACCATCCTTCATTTTTTTACCTCGTTTCTTTTATTTTTGATTTGTAATACCTGAATCTGTAAAACCGGCATTTCTGTTTCGGGAGGATAGAAAGAATTCGATGTTAAACTTTATTGCCCTGAGCCATACTTCTGTTAGTGTTTCTGCTTTGGTGGGACAAAAGGTGGAAACCCCTTTCCTTAACCCCCTTGGAGAGCCAGACTTTAATGACTAAGAGTTGGTATTGTCAGGAGCTTAATAAAAAACTAGGTGATGCAGTAAATCAGATGGCTAAGAAGGTAAATTTCCGAATCTGCTCACCACACTGATCCTCCGCGCGTTGGACAGAAAGCAGAAATCCGATAATTTTTCCCCACGTAGAGCGAACCCGGGGGGAGATAAGGAAAAGGGATTTCAAAAGGGGAGAACCTTAAGAGGGGGGCATCAGCCACCCTCTTGTGGTTCTCCTCTTTTGTCCGCAGCGGCAGAGCCGCTGCCCCGGGAGAAACCAGCGGTCAATAGAAGCCCGGGTATAAAGAATAAATCCCGAATCCGCTGTTCCGCTTTCATGCCCTGAGCCATACTTTTTTTCTCGGAATTTATCGTAATTCTTCGTAACGTGACCAAAGCATACGCTCCGGAATGCTACACCGCCCAGCCTTGAACAAGTCGCTTCCCTCTCGGGTCGTCACTTATCCCCTTATCAGGAACGCGGAAGAAGAGAATAGTGAATAGTGAATAGACCATAACCACTAACTAAAATTTTAACTAACCATTATAACTATAAACTGAATTCCTAATTCCTCACTCCTGATTCCTAATTAAAACAATTCCACTTTCCAAATTCCAAATTCTGATTAACCACTAACCACTAATCACTATAAACTATAAACTAAAAACTAACCTCTACTCCTGTACATGTAGGCGGCGATGCGGTGGATAGAGCGGCTGCGGTCGGGGATATTATCGGCGGATAGAAGAGCGCCGTGTTCGTATGAGCGGACATAGCTGCCGGCAAGTCCTATCAGAAGCCAGAATATCACAACACGATAGGAAAAATCAACAAGCAGCGCTACCTCTACCATTGAATAAACACAATAGGCTGTGCAGAAGGCGGTGAGATACATCAGCGCGCGTCCGTCACGGCGGTTTTCCCTGCGATAGCGGAAAATCGTCTTGAGCATGGATTTTGCTATTGTTATAGCGAGGATCATGAAAAGCAGAAAGCCTACTGCGCCATAGCTTACGGTTATGGTTATGATGCCGTTGTGGAAGTCCTCGTATCGCAGCCCGCCGACATATTTCTTGCCGTAATCAATAACATTTCCTTTGCCGACACCGAATACAGGGAACTTTTCAAAAAGCTCTACCGACTGCTTCCAGATCTTGAAGCGTCCGCTGTCGATATTGGTGTTCTGATGCTCGAAGGTGGCAGGGGTGCTGTCGTCGGGTCGGACAAGGACCTGGTTGGACTGGGTCTTTACGCCGGTGGAAATATGGGTGTTGGGGGTGCTCATGCTCAGCAGTACGGAGGTGCCGCTCTGGGAAAGCGTTCGTATGCCCAGCAGTACGGCAGCTATTACGATACAGGCAAGCGCCAGGGCTATGATGCGGAAAAGTATGGAGAAAAAGCCCCGCTTGTAGCCTCTGAAAATAGCGTAAAAGCAGATGAACCAGAGATATACGATCATCAGCAGAAGCGTTGCGTTTGAATCGGAAAGAAACATCGCCAGCAGATTTATGACTGAACAGATTATGTAAAATACTCCGGTCTTTGCGCCTGCCTTTCCTGAGGAGCGCTTTATCACCCAGAGAATATTGCAGCTTACTACAGCCATGAATGCATAAAAGGCTGTGACATTAGCGTTGAAAATTACGCCTACAAAACGGTTTTCATGTATTGCGAAGGAATCTCCTCCATATTCAAAGCCCCTGGGATAGAGCAGCAGAAGCACAAGCCCGGCTATCATAAGAGAGGTGGTCGCGATATTGATAAAATCAAGTATCCGGCATACCTCCTTTGCGCAGGCTATGCGGCTTTTGTTTGAATAGATGCCGTAGAATAGGAAGAAGCATACACTCATCCATGCGAGATAATAAATGTTTATATAGAAATTCGGGCTCATGCGCAGAATACTCGTCAGCAGCGCGCAGCCTAAAAACATGATAATAAGCCAGCGGTTGCGTATCCTGAGAATATGCCCCTTGTAGATCATCTTATATCCGATGAGGAATACTCCCCAAATCATGAATATCCCCACAAGAATATAAAACCAGATGCGGATAACATTCAATGATGCAAAAAACAATGCAGCTACAAATACAAAACGAAAATTTGCTTCATCGGTAAAAAAGCTGAAAAGCTTTTTCATCGGCTTTTGCTTTTCTTTGACATTGCTGCCCAAATGCCTCACCTCCTGTGTCTTTTTATCCTTTTTCCTCGTTGTGCGCGCTTCCTACAATGCGGAATTCATTTATCACGCGCTTCCTCTTTTTTGTAAGCCCGTTAAAGACCCTGACAAAAAATATCAGCGGTCTTGTCAGCCGGTGTCTGTACAGCTTCGGGCATCTGAATTTGTAGACCTCCGGTATGCAGAATATCCTTCCGGCTATGTATTTAAGCTTTGTCTTTTTATCGTATTTTCCGCCAGAGCGTTCTTTGATGCGGTTTTTGTAGGCGTTTTCACTGCTGCCGTAAACGCCGCAGGAAATAAGGGCATTTAGCAGCCTGTCCTGGTCTTCTGTAAGATGCAGGGGTCTGCCGCCGCTTTCCAGTGAGAATAGCTTCATCGCAAGCTCTCTCAGCATTTTTTCCTCCTGCCCCGCCCCCAGAGCCTCAAGCTCTCTTTCAATATATTCCATATCAGGAGCAGCTTTTTTCAGGAAGCAATATATATCAGTAAGACATCTTATCCCCGTTCCGGCAATGCGCAGATGCTTTATGGTATGAAGCATCAGGTAAATATAAAAATCCTCGTCGGAAAATCTGTAACGGTACTGCTGTCCCTTTTCGGGTATCAGCCGGTCAAAGATGTTTTCGTAATAATCATGCCACAGCTTTTCACGCCGGGAGAAAAGTACCCTGTGCATTTCAAATTTGTAAAACGGGGGACGGGTATAGGCATCGTCATGCTTCATATCGTAGCTTTCGGTGGTATACCCCCGCTCAAGCATCATATCGTATATTTCCCGGGCAGCCTTTTCTCCTGTGAGGATATCAATATCTCCCATCTGACGGAGCATCTCTCCGGGATAGTAATGTATCAGCTCATAGCCCTTCAGGGGCATATGAGGTATTTTCTTTTCTTCAAGCAGCTCCATTATCTGCCCGGCTTCGGACAGCATGAGTATATTAATTCTCATGGCATTGAGCTTTTCCTCTGAAAAACGAAGCTTTATTTCATCACTGAATCCGCAGCCGCAGGCGGCATCTGCTGCAAGAGCCGAAACGCTGTGTTCGATGCAGCTTTTAAGCAGGATGCTTCCATGCTCAGGAGATATCATTCCGGCTTCGGGCTTTTTTCCCTGCAGCGCGCACCAGAGCAGATATATCAGTTCGTTTCTGTCAACTTTTGTTCCGGACATATTTCCCTCCGTATTCCTGCGGTTCAGCAGCAGACCTGGGGTGTTTCAGGCTCGGCAAAGGTCTGGAAGGAGGCTGCGCAGACAGCGGCTGATATCATAAACGAGCGGTTTTCCTTTCCGATAACATCAAGCTCAAAAGCCTCGCCGATCTTTGTCATTGTCTTTTTGACGGTCATTATCACTTCGTCATCCGCATTTATCATGGTAAATTCACCTGATGCAAGGCTGCCGGAAAAACGGTAGGTGCTGCCGTAAATGGCAAATGCAAAGCGCTCCCTGACGCAGGGCACAAGAATATACATACGTCTTGCACAGGTCACGGTGAAATATGTGAAAAGGAAGGTATTCAGCTTGATGGTGGAGAAAGGCTCCCCGGATCTTCCTTCTATCTTCATTTTTACAGACGGATCAGCTGAGCCTTTGATATTGAACATAATCTTTTCATCTTCGTTATAGATAGTAAAATTGATACCTGATTCAACGTTGTTTCTTTTCATGTAAAGCTTCATTTCTGATCCTCCTTTCGGATTTATTTGTCAGCCTGCAACGGACGTATCAAATGAAAAAGGCATTCTCAATCATATCCGCCGGCATCCTGGTTATCATGGAAACATCCTCTGCGGTCACTGAATCCATGGCTTCAAATTCCTCTCTGCCGTTTTCCATCAGCAGATGTGCCGCAAAGCAGTCCGCCTCCCGTTCATATTTCGTAACGCAGAAGCTGGTGTTCATGCTAAGACTCAATGAATTTGTCCCGCCGTGCAGCACTAAATGTCCAAGCTCGTGAGCTATGGTGATCTTCTTTTCATAATAGCCCAGCTGACTGTTTATAACGATAAAAGGCACGCCGTCAATTGAAGAAGCAAAGCCGTTTATCTTGTCCGTCAGCTCGTGATAATGCACTACGATCCCCAGCCTTTCGCAAAGCTCCACCGGATCCGCAGTTTCATATCGGGCTGTCAGTTCTCTGACCTTGTTTTCGATGTTTTTCATCATTTCTCTCCATGTCCGTTTCCTTTCCGCCCTGAGCAGAAGAAAACGATCGTAATTTATATTTTTCGGATAGTAATAATATCTGAATCCGTGAAACTGACATCTCAGTTGTGGGTGGAAAAGGGATTCGGTTGTTCAACTTTCATGCACTAAGTCATACTTTTTTCAGTATTTCTGCTTTGGTGGGTCAAAAGGTGGAAACCACAAGGGGTTCCCCTTGAGTTTTCCCCCTTTTTGCAATCCCCTTTCCTTATTCCCTGAGAAAGCCAGGTTCCATCGGCTAAGAGTTTGTATTTATTTATCTGAGGGTGTATAAAGCTCATCTGAAAATGCGCCATTTTGGTGAATTTGATAATTCTGAATAATGTTAAAAATACGCATAAATACAGTAACTAAATATATTGTTACCAGAATAAAAGCTCCGGGAAAAGTTGACGAAGGTATACGAGGTGTGACGATGATTTTTCATTTCCTCGGCACAGGAACGCCGGCGTTGCCGGCTCAGAGAATAACGAATAGTGAATAGTATAACCCCTCCGTCACGGCTTACGGAGCAAATGAGAGAACAACTATAAACTAAATTCCTAATTCCTAATTCAATTCCAAATTCCAAATTCTACTATAATCTATAATCTGATACTCAACTTCCTTCGGTGCGGCGTTTGGAGGACTGCTGCTGGGCAATGACAGCTCCGACTACTTTTATTGCGTCAACGATCTTGCCCCTGTCCTCGTCGTCAAGGGGCACACCGTCAAACATCAGGCATTGCTGGGATGACAGTATCCTTGTGAATTCGTCGAAAACATCCGATACCTCCCGCACACCGCTTTCCGCCGGCTCATCCTTGCCCAGAAGATAATCACTGGATATATCAAATATTGAACAAAGCTCCAGCAATGTCTTGTTGTCCGGCTCACGCCTGCCCTGCTCATACATTCCTACCGCTGAGCTTGATATTCCAAGCCTTTGTGCAAGCTGATGCTGAGTCATTCCTGATTTTTTCCGTAGCTCCCGTATCTTTTCCCCAAGCTGCGACCTCATAATATCCCTCCGCCCGGATCTGACATGATATATAATCTCCTCTCCGCCGCACCCGTTATGCCGTAAAGCCTTCCCCTCGGCAGCGGCGGTTTTATACTGTTTTATATATTATATCACCACGAAACGTGTATTTCAAGTGCTTTTTTTATTTTTTCTTACCCCTGTACCTTTTATTGCACAGCCTGGGGGAAAGGGCTGATTTTTCTCTTGACAAACGTAAAAAAATAAATATAATAAGGGTAAAAGCAGACAGCAGGGGACTTCCCGGGTACATCCCCTGAGAGCTGCGTTATTTTTTGGATGTTAACTACACGAAACGTGTTGAAAGGAGAACAGCATGACATATAAGGAATGGTCAGAGGAATACTATAAAAGCGCAGAAGCGATGACGGAAAGGATCGAAAAGCTGAAAATGGAAATGAAAACCGCGCCGGCAGAGATGCTCAGGGATATGGGACATAAGCTGAATATTCTCAGAGAGATGCGCTGGGATTGTCTTACAACAGCGAGGCTGCTGGCATCGAGGAAGGGAGAGTGCTGATAATTGAGAGGAAAAAAGCGTTCTCTGATGAGAATGGAGGAAGAGCAGGCATCGCTGAGCTTTTTCTTTTCAGGAGGCAGCAATGCCGATGATACTAAGCATGAAAGGCTCAGAAGAGTCATAATAAAAGGACTGAGCCTTGAGCTTACGGAGAGACAGCGTGAATGTATCAATATGAGATACATAGACGGTATGAAAGCGACGGATATCGCGGGGATCTTAGGTCTGTCAAGAGCGACGGTGCATAAGCATATACGCGTCGGTCTTGAAAAACTGAAGCGTCTTGAGAACTATTTATAGTATGTCATGGTATAAAACTTCCTATACCGGAAAAAATAAAGCAAGGGCAGAAAGCTGTCCATGGACAAAAACTGGCATGAGCTGACCGGAAACAGGATATTCTGCTGCCGGACAGAGTAAGCAGCCGTATGTCCGCAGCAGGCATATCCGGAAAGGATAGACACCTGCAATACTACAACGGAGGTAATAAAAATGATTGATAAGATCTCGCTGATTCTTCTTATAATCGGAGGACTCAACTGGGGCAGTGTCGGTATTTTTCAGTTTGACATAGTCGCATGGCTTTGCGGCGGTCAGACAAGTATCGTCAGCAGGATCATTTATACGCTTGTTGCGCTTGCAGCGATCTGGTGTATATCTCTGCTCTTTCGGGACAACGCCCTCGTACACGACGAACACCCCGCTTTTTCCGAATAAAAAAAGCCACACCCTCAGACTGATACCAAAGATTTAGGCGACCCCACGCCGCTCACCCTTTACGGGAGGGCGGCGTGGGGTTAGTTTATAAATTTTATAATTATAAGGTCATACTATTTACTATTCATTATTCCCTGACTTTTTGCACACTCCTGATTCCTGATTCAAAACAATTCCACTTTTCACTTTCCAAATTCCAAATTTAAACTAACCACTAATAACGATAAACTATAAACCAAAAACCATTTTCAGTCTATTTGCACATAATATTCTGTATAGAGAAAAATATTTTTTTCACAGAGCAGTTGCAAGTTTTAAAGTAATGTGTTAAAATTTCTATGTAAGTATTTTTGAAAGTTTTTAATGCTGAACTTGCAAAATTTGTTGTATTATCTTTCAAATAAGCCATTTTCTATGGAAAAGAGGAATTTTTATGTGTGGATTATGCGGATTTACAGGCCATGTAGCTTCACGGGACGAGGTTCTCGAAAAAATGACAAGCGTTATCACCCACAGAGGCCCCGACAGTGTGGGCTATTATAAGGATAACAGGATCTCGATGGGCTTTCGCCGTCTGAGTATCATCGACCTGGAGGGCGGTCATCAGCCTATCTATAATGAGGATAAAAGCCTTGTGCTGATGTTCAACGGTGAGATCTATAACCATAATGACCTGCGCGAGGAGCTTAAACAGTGCGGTCATAAATTCTATACAAAGGCTGACTCTGAGGTGCTTGTTCACGGCTTTGAAGAATGGGGCGAAAAGCTTCTTGACAGGCTCAGGGGTATGTTCGGCTTTGCTGTTTATAATACCAAGGACGGTTCTGTTTTTATCGCCCGTGATTTCTTCGGCATCAAGCCTATGCATTACGCTGTTGTAAACGACCAGCTTATCTATGGCTCGGAGATAAAGAGTATACTTGAGCATCCGGATTATGTAAAGAAATTCAATTACAAGGCTCTGGATAATTATCTGTCATTCCAGTATGTAGTTCCCCCTGAGACCTTCTTTGAGGGCATATATTGTCTGCTGCCGGGTCATTATATGTGGTTCCGTGACGGCAAGGTCAAGGTCACGAGATATTTTGAGCCTTCCTTTGAGCCGGATATGACCCTGACAGAAAAAGAGGCTGTGGACAAGATCGAGGCTGTCTTCGAAAATTCCGTAAATGCACATAAGATCAGTGATGTTGAGGTAGGCTGTTTCCTTTCAAGCGGCGTTGATTCAAGCTATGTTTCCACATATTTTGCAGATCAGAAAACCTTTACCGTGGGCTTTGATTTCGGCGAAAGATATAATGAAATAAGCTGGGCCGAGGGTCTTTCAAAGGAGATCGGTGTTGAGCATCATACCCATCTCATCGGCTCGGAGGAATTCTGGGAGGCTGTGCCGAAGGTTCAGTATCATATGGATCAGCCCCTTGCTGACCCCTCATGCATTGCGCTTTATTTTGTATCAAAGCTTGCAAGCGAATATGTAAAGGTCGTTCTTTCCGGCGAGGGCGCAGATGAGCTTTTCGGCGGCTATACGATCTATAATGAGCCTCATGTGTTCAAGACATATCAGAAGCTTTTCCCGCAGAAAATGCGTTACGCTCTTGCAAGAAAGGCTAAAAAATGGCCGCATATCAAGGGCAGGGGTTATATTCTCCGGGGCGCAAGAAAAACAGAGGATAAATTCATCGGAAATGCCTTTATGTATGACGATGAGGAGAAAAGCCAGATACTCAGGGATCCTTCTATCGTTACCCGTCCTCAGGAGCTTTGCAAAAAGTTCTATGAAAGAGCCAAGGGCTATGACGATGAAACAAAGATGCAGTATCTTGATATCAACCTGTGGATGGTGGGGGATATCCTTCTCAAGGCTGACAGAATGAGTATGGCAAATTCTCTTGAGCTGAGAGTACCCTTCCTTGACAGGGAGGTATGGAAGGTAGCCCGCACTATTCCCACAAAATACCGCATCGCTCACGGCACAACAAAATATGCCCTTCGTCAGGCAGCCCTGCGTCATCTTCCCAAGGCTACAGCCCAGAAGCCCAAGCTGGGTTTCCCCGTACCCACAAGAGTATGGCTCAAGGACGAGAAATATTACAACAGAGTCAAGGAAATGTTCACCTCCGAGACAGCAAAGAAGTTTTTCAATACAGATCTCATCGTTTCCTATCTTGACGAGCATTTCACCGGCAAGGACGACAACAGCCGCAAGGTCTGGACTATCTACGTTTTCCTCGTCTGGTACAACATTTATTTCGGGAATACTGAAAAATAATCTGGAACT
>ONNU01000115.1 GCA_900319255.1 uncultured Eubacteriales bacterium | reverse complement strand
AGAGAGAGAAAAGTATATGAACAGATATAAGGTAATAAGATATCTTGCTTTTTTTCTTGAAATATTATTATGCTATATAATCCAGACCACACCGGGACTGACGCTTGAGGTGTTCGGCGGCAGACCGGTACTTCTGATACCCCTGGCGCTGAGCTTTGCTGTGTTCGAGGATGAGATACCGGCGATTTTTTTCGGAGTGCTGTGCGGGCTTCTGTCCGATTCCGGCTATGGAGGGGCAGTAGGCTATTATGCCATAATGCTTGCAGTGCTGTGTTATTTTGTCAGCGTACTGATGGGAAATTACATCCACACGAACCTGCTGACCACAATGCTGATCGCAACTATAAGCATACCGTTAATGATAGCCGGACAATTCCTGCTGTTCTATATAGCTAAGGGCTACAGTGATGCGGCTGAATACTTCATAAGGCATTATCTGTCGAGAATAATATACACCTGGGCATTTGTTCCTGTAGCGTACGGTATCAACAGATTCATAGCCCTGAGAACAGCGAACGACTGAACGAAAAAGCCGGCTGATAATCCATTACGGTTTCCCCAGCATCTGGGTGAATCTTAACTGATAAAGCCTGAGCTGCCAAGGGAGTTAAGGAATGGGGATTGCAAAAGGAGCTTCCGCCTTTTGACTCAACAAAGCAGAATTACTGATGAAGTATGACTCAGAGCATCAAAGCAGAACAGCGGATTCTTTTTTCCACCCGCAGAAAGGAGAGAGCAAATGGGTATCGGGAACAGAAAATGGCGTTACGCCCTGATGATGATAATAATACTGATCGTAACGGCGGTTTTCTGCGTGCGGCTGTTCCGCTGGCAGGTGCGGGAAAACAGCGTATATGAAGACATAGCTCTGACCTCCACCGAATATACAATCAGCACCGATGCTGTAAGAGGCGAGATATACGATGTCAACGGAGTACCCCTTGCGCAGAACCAGACCGGGTATAAGCTGACGCTGAATAAGATCTTCATACCGGACGACAAGCTGAACAGCACCGTATTGAAGCTTCTTGAGCTGACGGAAAAATGCGGCTGTAAATGGATCGACGAGCTTCCCATAAAGGCTGACGGCAACGGGGAATACCAGTTCCTCCCGAAAAAGGAGGATGAGATATCGGAGCTTAAAAGTAAGGAAATGCTGAATATGAACTCCTATTCAACAGCGCAGGAATGCATGGCAGCCTTTGCAAAAAGATATAAGTGTGAGGACGTTCCCGAACCCCGCCGCCATGATCTTATCAGCGTAAGATACAATATGGAGATAACGGGCTTTTCCAGAAGCAACCCCTATGTTTTTTCAAAGGAGCTTGACGAAAGGTCAATGACCATAATTTCCGAGAATACCCAGACCGACCCCGGAGTCGAGATAGAATCCACAGCTGTGCGTAAATATGTAAACGGCACATCAGCCCCGCATCTTGTAGGCGTAACGGGACTGATATCCGCAGAGGAATATGACGAGCTTGAGGAAAAGGGCTATGCATATAACGATATAGTCGGTAAGCTTGGCATCGAATACGCCTATGAGGATCAGCTGCGCGGCAAGGAGGGCAGCAAGACCTATGAGGTAAGCCCCGACGGCAGTGCAAGCCTGAAACAAACGACACCCTCACAGCCCGGCAATTCAGTTTATCTCACCGTTGATACAAAATATCAGCAGCTTGCACAAAAGGCGCTGAAGGAGGCTGTGGACGAAGCCCACGCCTATTCAAAGACAACAGGCGAAAAGCACACCGGCGAGGATTGTGTAGGCGCATCGGTGGTAGTGCTGAATGTAAAGGATTTTTCAGTGCTGTGCGCTGCGAATTATCCGAATTATGACCTTTCAAAATATTACAGCGATTATGAAAAGCTGCTCAATACCAAGGGTGATCCCCTTGTAAACAGAGCCTTCGACGGAGCGCTTGCCCCCGGCTCCACCTTCAAGCCCCTTGTGGCATCCGCAGCCCTCGAGGAAGGCGCCATCGACACAAAGACCCGCATCACCTGTAACGGAATATATACAAAGGGCGGACTGAAGCTGAGATGTATGTTTGTCCACGGCTCCCTCAATGTCTATGAGGGCATCCGGGATTCATGCAATGTATTCTTTGCAGAAACGGCAAGATTGCTGGGTATTGATAAGATGAATATTTATTCAAGGCGCTGCGGGCTGGGGGTAAAGACAGGCGTTGAGATAGGCGAAAGCTCAGGAACGCTTGCAGGCCCCGAATTCAGCGAAATGATGGGGACCCAGTGGTTCGAGTCCTCCGTATCCCCCGCAGGCATCGGACAGTCCGACAACCAGTTCACACCTTTGCAGCTTGCGGCATATGCAGCAACGATAGCCAATGACGGAGTGCGGCTGAAAACGCACATTGTTGACAAGGTAACAGATTTCACCGGCAAGCAGACCATATACCAGAGCAAGGCTGAAACAGTTGATGATATGGGAGTAAGCAAAGAGAACCTGAAAGAGGTACGCAAAGCGATGAATATGGCTACCAACAGCTATGATTCGCTGACAGGCTTTCCCATGCAGATCGGCGGCAAGACCGGAACAGCGGAGAATTCCGGCTCAGATCATGCAAATTTCATCTGTTTTGCACCCTATGACAATCCGCAGATAGCGATAGCGGTAATGGTAGAGCATGGCGCAAAGAGTTATGTAGCGGTAAATGTAGCGAAGAAGATAATGAACGAATATTTCAATTTAGGGCTTGAAACAGACGACAAAAAGAAAACCAGTTAACCGGCGTACCGTAAACGCCGCCGTGCTCGCAGGTCAGGTATTACAATGCGCTACTTTCCACCCGCGAGCACAACAGAAAATATTTCGTAAATATAATATCGGTAAGCGGTAGCTCTTAGCCTGCCCAAAAATACACACAAAAAGATATCCCTCAGCCATACGCTGCAAGCTATGGCTGAGGGATTGTTATTATTTATTCACTATTCTTTATTATTTGAGCCGCCAGCGGCGGCGTTCCGTCTTTTACTCGAAAAGCTTGTCCATCATGCCGCGGATCCTGCTTTTGCGCTTCTGCGTTTCTTCGTGGCTGATCCTGAATTCTATCGGGTCGCCGGGCTTCGCTTCTCCCATGAATGCTAACGATAACCCTACCTTCCCCTTTGGCGTGAGTACCGTCATTTCATCGTCGTCTATGCTCGCAAAATAAAATCTCGATACCTTCGCCGTCTCTATCTCGATGCAGTCGCCTTCCTTTGCTTCGGGTATGAATATCAGCGGAATGTTCGCTGTTTTGCCCTCCGATATCTCCGCTACTGCAAATTCCTCCTCGATACGATCAATTACTGCCTTTACCATTGTCAGCCTCCCTTTTCTGTGTCAATGCCGAATTCGTCGCCGTCTGTCGTTACTACTATGTCTCCGCATTCGTCTGTACGGATTATCTCCGCTCCGGATTTTATCCAGCGGTTTACCACCTGATTGTGGGGATGATGATAATCGTTGTTCTCCCCTACCGATATAATTGCAAACTGCGCGTTTACCTTCTTGACAAAGCTCTGACTTGATGATGTTGAGCTGCCGTGATGTCCTACCTTTATGATATCTGCCGACAGATCATAATTCTTCTTTATCATCTGCTCCTCTGACTCCCTCTCGGCATCTCCCATGTACAAAAGCCTTACCTTTCCATAGGTGATCTTGATGACTACCGAATAATTGTTCAGGGAATCGTAACTATCCATTACCGGCGCAAGTGTCTGTACCTTGAGCTGGGATGTGCTGCCGCTGTAGATCTTCGTTCCGGCTTTTGCCTTCTTGATCTTCTTGCCCTTCTTATCAATGGCTTTCAGAAGCGACGAATATGTACTGGTATTTGACTCCGCATCCGGCATATAAACAGTGCCTATCCGGAAATGCTCGATCACCTTTTTCATTCCGCCGATATGGTCTGTGTGGGGATGGGTCGCTACTACATAATCTATGGAGCTGTAGCCCAGCCTTTCAATATAGCTTATTACCTTGTCTGCGCTGTCGGCTGGTCCTGCGTCGATAAGCATGGTCTTTCCGTCCGGAAATTCTACAAATTCACAGTCCCCCTGCCCTACGTCAATATAATGACTTGCAAGCTGCGGCGCAACACTGTAATATTTATTATCAGCATATGGATCGTTGTAGCCGTAATTATCATAGCCGTAATTGTCATAATACGGATCGCTGCTTCCGAATATCCGTTCAAGACTGTCACAGCCGCACATGGATATGCAGAATAACGCAGCTAAAATTATTATCATCAGCTTTTTAAATTTCATTTATTTTCCTCCGTTTCACAGATCGCCTTTGCCGTTATTATATCGGACGGATATGTCAGCTTGATATTATTCCTTTCGCCGCTGATAATGCCTACCCTGTGACCGTTCAGATGGAAAAGCTTGCAGGCATCCGTTACTGCCGCCTTTTCCTCCGGGCTGACGGATGAATATACCCTTTCAAAGCTGCCGATGCGAAAGCTCTGGGGGGTCTGCACCTGATACATGGTGCTTCTCAAAGGAAAGTCAGAGGCTGTCTGTCCGTCCTCCGATACGATGATGGTATCTGTCGCCGCTACTGCCGCAGTCACGATATCATATTCCTCCAGCGCAATGATGCTGTCCTTTATCATCCTTTCACTCACAAAGGGTCTGACCGCATCATGGGTCAGTATTATCTCATCATCCTTCGCTGAAAGCTCCTTCCTTGCGTAATTGATGATATTCATAAGCGTTTCGTTTCTGTCGCTGCCGCCTTTTGTGAGATATACTCTGTCAAGGCTGTATTTTTCCAGAAGCTTCTGCATATAGTCATACCAATCGGGATTTATGCCGATTATTACAGAGGTTATTTCTCCGCTTTTCAGAAAAGCCTCCGTTGTCCTGATTATCACAGGCTTTGAGCAAAGCTCCATGAACTGCTTGGGAAGCTCCGTCCCCATTCTCATACCCGAGCCGCCTGCTACTATCCCGGCAACTGCCATTTTTATTCCCCCTTTTTCCGTCCTCTCAGATTAAGAAATACCGTTACTATAAGCACAGCGATGAGTACAAGCATCACTAATACTGTAACACCGAAAAGTCCGATGCTGTACATGGAAACGTGTACCGTCATTGCGGCTGAAATACTTCCGTCAGCCGAGCTTACCCTGATAATGGTATTGCCCTCGTTCATTGCGGTGATCCTGCCCGTATTATCAACAGCCGCAACATTTGTATTATCGCTGCTGAAAATCAGCCCCTGCGCATCAGCCTTTTCCGGCTCCAGGGAATATATAATATCGTAATGACTGCCGCTTTCCAGATTGATATGATCCTCGGAAAGCTTTATCTCCCGCAGACTCAGGGCTGTGCTTTCGTTTGTACCGTAAAGAACACAAAGGGCGTTATCGGTCAGGATGCAGTTCAGCTTCTGATTGTTTTTGCCCGCAATGATAACCGAGGATATGCCCTCGCTGCTTTCTGAATCTGTGTTCCTGGAGGCTTCTGCGCCTGCGCTTTTGTCATTGCCGCTGAAAACGGTAAGGATCGCATTTCCGGCAGGGACATTTTCAAAGGTAAACTGACCCAGCTTATTTGTGGTGACACGGGAAAGAAAATCTCCCGATTGCAGCTCAAGCTGTGTATTCACAAGCTTTTCACCGGACGCATCATATAAAACGCCGCAAAGCTTTGACACATCGCTCTGCTGCCTTCCATCAGCAACAGTTACAAGACAGCCGGCAGATACAGCTGTGCTTTCCGATTCAGCCGTGATAACAGCATTACCGGGAGCAACAGCTGTGATATTTCCGCCTGCATCCACCACAGCCACGCTTTTATCCGAGCTGATAAAGCTTTTCTGCTGATTATTCTTTTCAGGCAGGACACGCGCCTCAATAGCGGCAGTTTCACCCGGGCTGAGGGAAAGGGTCTGCTTATCGAGCCAGACCTCCTGAGGGGACTGACCGCTGAGGACATTGACCTTGCATCTCAGCTCCGTTTTATTTTTCAATATGCAGATAATATCCGTACTGCCGGTATTCATAGCGGTAATGATACCGTTGCTGTCCACCTGAGCGACAGAAGTGTCATTCGTAACAAAGAAACGTCCCACGGAGCTTTCCGTAAGAGTAAGCCGGTAGCTCTGACCCGGGAAAAGATTAACAATATCTCTTGAAAGCTCAGGAGATATCCCTTCCGCCGATGCGCACACTCCCGCGCAGATACAGACACAAAAAACGCAGAGAACTGCGATAAGCTTTTTCAACATAGTATAAATATCCTCCGTACAGGCAGAGCCTGCAATAATGATCGTTACATTTATTATACCACCTGACAAAAATATTGTCCATTAGCAGTTCGGGGATAATTCGCCGCAAAACCGCAATAAATAAGTATTTTTTTCACTAAGCCTGCATATAAATATAAAAAAAGTGCAGGGAGGGAGCATATGAAAAAATACAAGCCATATATCATCACCTTTGCGGCAGCATTTCTCACAGCGCTGCTTGGGGGCATTGTCACCTATGTCAACATGGGACGCTATGAAGACCTGATAAAACCGCCGCTTTCACCCCCGGGGTACCTCTTCCCCATTGTCTGGACGATACTTTACGCTCTCATGGCATACGGCGCGGGAAGGATCTACAGCATCACCGGCACAATCAGAACACCGGCTTTATATCTGTACGGTGTGCAGCTTTTATTCAATTTCGGATGGAGCCTGCTGTATTTCGGGTTCGGGGCATATCTTGCGGCGTTCATCTGGCTGTTGATCCTATGGGCGATGGTTGCTGCGATGATCGTGCTGTTTTACCGTACCGACAGGAAAGCCGGGCTTTTGCAGATACCCTATCTTCTCTGGCTGAGCTTTGCGGCATATCTGAATCTTGCGATCTATCTTATCAATTTCACCTGAAAAAGCAGCGGCGGCGGGCATTTTCTGCCTGCCGCCGTTTTGTGTTGCCGTATTGTGTTATTGTTATAAATATAGTTCTGCTCTGCGCAGACACGGACATTATTTTGCCGTGATCTTATAGATCTTCTCTGCCTTAGTGCCCTTTGAATCAATCACAACAGCCTTGAGATCATATTCTGCTGCGGTTGTGGGAGTAAACTTAGCGTAAGTATGCTTATCGCTGCCGTAGCTGAGCTTATTCCATTTTGAGTTAGCGCTGCGCTTGAAGTAGAATTCATAGGTAAAGGGCTTAGCGCCGCCCACCTGACGACCGGCGATAGTCACTGTCTTGCCCACGCTTATCTCAGTGGGTGTATTGATAAGGGAGATATTTGTAAGAGGCAGGCTTTCAACAACCGTCACCTTGAAGATCTTCTGCGCCGTATTACCTGCGCTGTCCTTAACTATGACCTTCATGTCATAGTCAGCGGCTGCCTTTGGCACGGTTATGCCGTAAGTTTTTGCGCCAAATTCCTCGCCGATCTTGTTCCACTTTGAGTTTGCACTGCGCTTGAAGTAGAAGGCGTATTTATAGCCGCCGGCGCCGCCCTCGGCTTCACCGGTCACACGGATATCATCGCCGATCTGGACTTTTTCGGCGTTTAGCCAGGAGGTGTTCACAAGCTTATCTGTAACAGTGACCTTGCATACTGCGGTTTTTCCGTTTGAGGTTCTGACAGTGATATTTGCTGTACCAGGTGCTATAGCTCTGACCCTTCCATTGTCAACTGTAGCAACCCCAGAATTGTCTGTAGACCATGTAACAGACAGATCATCAGAATCAGCAGGAGTAATTGTTGCATTAAGCATATAGCTCTTACCGACCTCAATATTCAGCGCAGATTTGTTCAGCGTTACTTTTTCCGGATATATGATCTTTTTGTTTACCTTAACAGCGGTCGTCGCCGAGAAATAATCTGCTTTTGCAGTAATATCAGCGCTTCCGGCTTTTACACCCTTGATCACACCTGCATTTGAAACAGTAGCAACTGCTTTATCGGATGAAGTCCATTTGATGTTACTGTCATTCTCAAGCTTTGCTTTGCAATAATAGTAATATGCATTTGACAAATATACAGTCGCTGAAGCAGTTTGTTCCTCCTCCAGCTCTGAAGGTGCAGTCACATAAAAATCCTCAAAATAGTAAGTACCGCCTCCACCAAACGAATAGCTTACACCAGTTCCTGTTGCTGCATCGGTAAACTTTTCAATTGCAAAGGAAATGCTTTGTGTAACCGTATTATTCTTTGGAATAGCACAATCCTCGCTGTCATCACCGGTTCCGAAGCACTGTGTCCAGTAATATATTCCATTATGATAAATACAGCCAATACCAATTGTTGTAAAATCTTCAGAAAGAATATTTTGCTTATGTCCCGATGATTTCATCCATGAACTCATTACACCTTCAGCTGTTGTATCACCATATGCAATGTTTTCGCCGCTGATAAGACTATTAAGCTCAAAAACGCTGGAGCTGTCTGGTCTTGTATGTGAAAAATTAAGTGCGCATTCTCCGGCTCTGATCATTGCGCTTTCAAGAAGGCTTTCATTCATTACAACCGGATCAAGATTATTATTTGCACGCTCTGTATTTACAATATCAAGAACTTCATTTGCCAGGTCATATTTCCTGTCTGACTTGATAGAAACAGTCTGGAGCCTTCTGTATCCATTATAACCGAAGGGCTTCATTTCTGAATTCAGACATGTTATTTTCGTTTTGTTTCCATCACTTCTATAAAAAGCATAGGGATGTACATAAGTAACACTTTCAGGAAGAGTGATACTATCGATGGATCTGCAATATGCAAAAGCTGCACGATTAATGGATTTTACATTATTAATCTGTATATCTGTAAGAGCATAACAACTCATGAATGCCTGGTAAGGGATGACTTCCAAGCTTGAAACACTGACAGATTTCAATGAAGTGCACTCACCAAATGAAGCACTGGATATTTCCTTAATATTTTCCGGCAGTACAAGTGTTTCAAGGGAAGTGCAAGTACAAAACGCACGATTAGCTATTGATTCCACACCCGAACCAAAATCAATGTTCTTCAGATCATAACAGTTTTCAAAACACTCGTAGGATATTTCCTTCAAGCCCTTTCCGAATTTTACATCGGTAAGAGCAGACCGTGAGAAAACGAAATAACCCATTGATTCAACGCTATCAGGGATTATGACTTTCTTTAGCTTTGCATCAAGAAATGAGCTTTCGGCTAAGTTTGTTACTTCTGAAGGTATAATAAATGATTCATCAGCCTTGTTGCACGGATACAGGAAAAGAGTTTTACCGTGGTCTTTATATAAAACACCATCAACAGCTGAATAAACAGTATTATCACTATCAACAATGAACTCTTCAATAGAGGATTGGAAAAAAGCAGTGTTACTTATACTTGTAAGCTTGCTGTTTATCCTGAAGGATTTAAGCTTTGTACTGCTTAGAGAATAATCGCCAAGCATTGTCAGACCGTTTGCAGTAAATGACTCCAGGTTATAACAGGATGCAAAAGCTGCATACGGAAGTGAAGTAACCGCATCAGGCAATGTTACACTTTTCAGGGCATGAGCCTCTGCAAATATATATGACGAGACCTTTGTGATAGTTGACGGAACAGTAACAGAAACAACCTTGGTAAAATTATAAAAAGCAAATTTTCCGATACTTGTAATACCTTCTCCGATTACAATATTTGTAACGTTATATCGTTCACTATACCAAGGTGCATAACTCTGATATTCATAATTCTCCATATCACCGGTGCCTGTTATGGTAAGGGTACCGTTTTCAACAGACCAACTGATATTGCTTTCATCCGAAGATTCCTCATTACCACCAGTCAGATAGGGATTGCGGCTATTAGCAATAACGATTCCATCAAGCTTATAATCAGGACAAGCCGGTGCCTTAGGATAGTCGGGAGATTCATAAATACTACTTTCAGAACATTCATCCCTGACAATAGCCGTACCAATATCTGCTTTCTGACTAACAACAGCTTCAGGAGCATTATCGTCATAAGCATAGCAAGGCATTGATATAATAGCCGTGCAGCTCATAAATGCAGACAAACTGATGGCAATTAGTTTTTTCAACAAACGCTTTTCTTTCATTTTTTTTCCTCCTATTGTGTTTTCTGAATTAATATATATACTCATTTATCAAATCAGTATATTATACAATCATATTAATTCTAATGTTATCACTTTATTTATAGTTTTTGTTTATTATTTGGAATAATAAACGATACTTAACAATTTGTTAAATAATTACTGTCTAATTTTATCGAGGTAGATGGAATAAAAAAAAGACCTGTCAAACGACAGATCTTTAAAATTTCGCACTTTCAAAACTGAATAAAGCCTTTGCAAAGTACCAAGCACACTTGGACAAGCCCTCGACCTATTAGTACTGCCAAGCTGAACATCTCACGATGCTTACACACGCAGCCTATCAACCTCGTAGTCT
>ONNU01000030.1 GCA_900319255.1 uncultured Eubacteriales bacterium | reverse complement strand
TTACTCCCGGCTCGAAGCTGTTCCTGTATACAGACGGTGTCCCGGAAGCCACAAACAGCGAAAACGAGCTTTTCGGTACCGAAAGAATGATAGAAGCGCTGAATATCAAGCCTGATGCCGAGCCGAAGGAGATACTGCAAAATGTCCGCAGTTCAGTAGACAGCTTTGTAAAGGATGCGGAGCAGTTTGACGATCTGACGATGCTTTGCATGGTATATAAAGGGAGCGAAAACAAAAAATGATATCCTGAAGAAAAAGTCCCGGAACACCGGCATCCCTGAACTTTATGAGATGCTGAAAAAGCACCAGTGACCTTAAAAAATAAATGATATAAGGGGTTGAAGTTATGGCAGAAAGTAAAAAAACCAGTATTACGGTCAAGGCGGATGATGATAATCTTATGACTGTTACGTCAGCTATTGAGGAAGCGATCCAGGGGATAGATATTTCCCCTAAAACAGAAATGCATATCAATATGTCAGTAGAGGAATTATTTGTCAATATTTGCCACTATGCATATGAGGGAAAAGAGGGCGAAGCTGTAGTAGACATAGAGGTAACAGACGACCCGCTGACACTTTTCATCACCTTCAAAGACAGCGGCACACCATATGACCCCCTCGCAAAGGATGATCCTGACGTCACCCTTTCAGCGCAGGAAAGACAGATCGGAGGTCTTGGTATCTTCCTTGTAAAGAAGATGATGGATGATGTCATATATAGATATGAAAACGGTCAGAATATTCTGACTATCAAAAAGATCCTGAGATAACTGAGAGTAATAATATCTCCCGGCGAATAGATCATAAAACAGCAGGCAGCCAGATCGGAACGGGGTCAGCCTGCTGTTTTTTGATTTACAAAATCTGAATCAGTAAAAAACTAAATTAACCATAATATCCATATCAAATTTTATCTGTAAAAGTCTGGCTATCTAAAGGGGATAAGGAAAGAGGTTTCCACCTTTTGACCCACCAAAGCAAAATTATTAAAGAAGTATGCCTCAGGGCATGAAAGTATAACTGCCAAAAAGCTTTTATTTGCCGTCAGAATTATATTTAGCAACAATAGTTATTGAATATTCGGTCCAAATATGATATAATACTTAATAAGTTTTGTGCATAATGCAATATCACTGATTTTATTTTTAGAAAAAATCAATGAAATAAAAGAAGGAGGACAAAAATGTTAGGCTTTTTTGAAAAATTTGAGCAGAATGCAGTTCGGTTCGCTGATAAGAAAGTGCTGTGTGACGATGTAAACACATGGGGCATCACATTTGCGCAGCTTGACGAATTGTCGGGAAAGGTTTACACCTATCTGCAGAATAAAGGCATAGGCAAAGAAGATTTTGTAATGATCTGCCTGCCTCGGGGTATGACTCCGATAATTGCGCTGATGGGTGTCTGGAAAAACGGTTCAGCATTTGTTATCGTAGAGGATAATTATGCGCCGGAACGAATTGAATTCATCAAAAAAGACTGCGGATGCAAAGCGGTGATAGATGCGGATGTCTGGCAGGAGATACAGACACTTGAATCAAAAAAAGGACGCGAGCAGACCGACGAACATACCGCAGCATTTGCCGTATACACTTCCGGCACAACAGGAAACCCGAAGGGCGTACTTCACGAATACGGCAATATCGACCGTATGATAAATTCCGTAACAATGTCTACCTGCGAGCCGCTTACAATGGATGATGACAGATTTGCGCTGGTTGCTCCGCTGAACTTTGTAGCGTCTATGCTTATCATAGTATATGGACTTTACTATGCTGTACTGAATTATGTAGTACCCTACGCAGTCATCAAGAACCCTCTTCTTGTGGGAATGTTCATCATCAAGAACAGGATAACGGGAACATTCCTCACCCCGTCATATATCCGCAAGATGAAGCAGAAGCCCCCGATGCTGAAATTCTGCATAATCGGCTCCGAGCCTGCAAATGAAGTCTGGCTTGACGGATTGACGATACATAATTTCTATCTGATGAGCGAATCCGGCTTTGCGGTAGCGCATTTCAAGATAGATAAGGAATATTCCCAGACACCGGTAGGTAATTCCGAATTTGGTCACAAAATATTGCTTCTTGATGAAAACGGAAATGAAGTCCCGGACGGCGAAGAGGGCGAGATCTGCTTTGAAAATAAATATGTAAGAGGATATATAAATCTTCCGGAGGAAACAGAAAAAGCCTTCAAGGATGGCATCTATCATACCGCAGACCTTGCCGTAAAGGATGAAAACGGCAATCTTATCATCAAGGGCAGACTCAATGATATGGTCAAGATCAACGGTAACCGTGTTGAGCCGGGAGAAATCGAAGAGGTCGCTAAAAAGGTGCTTGGCATCGAATGGGCAGCAGCCCGCATTTTTGATGACGGCAAGCGTGTATATATTGCTGTATATTATCTTGACAAGAGACTGAAGGTAGATTTCGAGAAAACAAGAGAAGCCATGGAGCAGTATCTGCCGTACTATATGCTACCATCGTATTTTATACATATAGACGAGGTTCCGCTTAAAGCAACGGGCAAAATGGACAGGAAAGGACTTCCTGCTCCGAAGATCGAGGATTATCTTGATGACTATGAAGAGCCCCGGGATGAGCTGGAAAAAGCCTTGTGCGATGCCTTTTCAAAGGTTCTGGGTATCGAGCGTGTAGGCATACATGATGACTTCTATCAGCTGGGCGGCGATTCCCTGGCATCAATGGATGTACTTGTCGAGTCGAAGATAAACGGCTTGTCTGCATCGGATATTTTTGCCGGACATACTCCGGAGAAGATCTGTGAGATATATAAGAGAAAATATCCCAACGGTATGACAGAATCAAATGAGGAAAGAGACGACAAAGCAAAGAAGGTTCCCCATTCTCTGACGCCCTATCAGACATATATGATAGATTATCAGATGTACACCCCTATGTCCACGATGCTCAATCTTTTTACGATGCTCCGCTTTGATAAAGAGCAGTTTGCGCCGGAGAAGATGGCAGAGGCGCTGGAAAAGGTAATAGACGCGCATCCGGCACTTGTTACAAAATTCAGATTCAATAAGGACGGCGAGATCATCCAGGAATATCATCCCGAGCTGAAGGAAAGCATCCCGGTAGAGAAGCTGTCCGAAGCAGAATTCCATAAGATCAAGGATGAGCTTGTAAGACCCTTCCGTATCATCAATTCAAGGCTGTACCGTCTGCGGGTATTTGAAACAGAGGAATACGGATATATATTCTTTGATGTTCACCATACCGTGTTTGACGGCACATCCTTCCAGGTAATATTTGCTGATATTATCAAGGCATATTATGATATGGAGCTGGATCGTGACTATTATTATATGATGATAGCTGACCGTGAGGAGGCTATGAAGACCGATCGTTATCTCGAGGATAAGAAATACTTTGAAAGTATGTATGACAGCGGAGATTTTTCAGTCCGTCCGCAGGTGGATTTCGAGGTAAGAGAAAACACTCTTGATAATATGAGCGCAGGACTGAGCAAGAACGAAGAAGCCATGCAGGCAGTGGAAGAAAAATACAAGGTAACGAGAAATGCATTTTTCAGCCTTGTATCCATGATGTCCATAGCGATATATAATAAATGCAACGAAGTCAAGATATCCTGGACATATAACGGCAGAGATGATCTGTCAAAGATGAATTCCATCGGACTTCTGCTCAACGATCTGCCGGTAGCTGTACATCTGCGCAAGGATCAGCTTTTGAAGGATCTCTATTCAGATGTCCAGACCCAGCTTTCAGAGGGCATTGCCCATAACAGCTATCCCTATACGACCCTTGGAAAAACTGCGGTAGATGATGATATGCTGTGCTTTCTGTATCAGGAGGATATCCGTGACGCAGGCGGAGAAATGGACGATCTGAACATCGACACCATTGATGTAAAGCAGAACGCATCAGCAGCCGAGAATATCCTTGACGTACAGATACTTGACGGCAAGGACGGACTTGAGCTGGTACTTGATTATGCAGCGTCCAGATATAAGAGATCAAGCATGGAAAGATTCAGCAATATTTTTGTCGCAACAACAGAGGTTCTTCTGTCCCTTGTAGACGAAGATGACGCAACAATAAAGAAAGCTCTCAAGAAGATACTGAAAAAGGTAGATGAAAGGAGCTTCTTCATCAGATGGATCAAGTAAAAGAAAAGAAGCCCCCGAAGGAAGATAATGATCTTGGTCAGGATTTCAATTTCTTTTCTCTGATAAAATTTGCCGTACCCTCGGTGTTTTCCTACCATTACGGAACAGGCAATAATAAAATGAAGGCGAAGGTATTCAGACTGAGCATGATGTGGATACTGATATTATCAGTTCTGCTTGCTGTAGCATTTTATCTTTTCCGCGAGCCGGTGGTGGAGCTGTTCTTTGATAAAGGAACGCAGATTTTTTGATCTGACGCTGAAGGGTCTTGTATTTGCAATACCCGCGTTCCTGTTTGTAGGCTTCAATGCTTTCGCATCAGCCGTGTTCACAGCGTTTTCAAACGGCGGTTTATCCGCTTTCCTTTCGATAATGAGAACCTTTGTTATCCTGACAGCGATGCTTTTTCTGCTTTCATGGCTCATGGGAGAAAACGGAATGTGACTGTCCTGGACGGTTACTGAGGGGATGTCGCTTATTGTCAGCATCATTTTCATGCTTGCATTCAGAAAGAAATATGCATATGTTTTAATAAAAGATAAACCGAAAAAACTATGCATGAATAAAATATTTATATTAAACGGAGGAATTAAAAATGAATATTAAAAAAAGCTCTTACGGTACAACACATATACTTGCGCCGGTCGGAAAGATAGATTCCAATACAGCACCCGAGCTTCAGGCTGCTGTAAGTCAGGTACCTGATTCAGCAAAGGAAATCATCTTTGATTTCAGCGCAGTTGATTATATATCATCAGCAGGACTTCGTGTTCTTGTTATGTCGCAGAGCATGATGGAGGATAACGGCGGAAGCGTAAAGATCACCAATGTAAATAAGATAGTTGATGATATCTTTGCAATAACCGGATTCGGAGAGCTTCTGACAATTGAAAGATAAAAACTGTATGAAAGGACGGGAGTGTAAATGAGAGAGATAACTGTAAGCGCCTCCGGCGAAAGCATTGATGTTATAACGGAGCTTGCGAATGAAGAGTTAGCAGAGCATTCCTGTCCCTTTGTCATTCAGGCAAAGATCGACATAGTGATAGACGAGATCTGCAGTAATATCAATAATTATGCATATGATGATAAAAGCGGCGAAATAACCTTTTCCATCGATGTAGCAGACAGCACAGCGACACTTGTTTTTTCAGACAGCGGCAGACAGTTTGATCCCACGGTGACAGACGATCCGGATGTGACGATACCGGTATCAAAGAAGAAGATCGGCGGACTTGGAATATTCATGACCAAAAAGATAATGGACAGCGTGGAATACGCATATGAAAACGGCAGGAATATCCTTACACTGAAGAAATGCATAGCAGAGGGCTGAATCACATGGAAATACAAAGCAAGGGGGCTGACAGAGCGTGAACCATACCACAGCCGAAGAAAAAAACACTTCGGCAGAAAACGAACAAAACGATCAGACAAAACAGGAAAAGCCTAAAAAACCTAAAAAGCCCAGGAAGCCCAAAAAGAAAAACCGCAGATTGCTTATCCAGGTCTCTCTGATAACCTTTTTATTGTTTTTCTTGGCTACGCTGGTCATTAGCATGGCGTCTATCTCAGGCTCATTTTATCTGTATTTCAAGATCAAGTCCGCTTCTATGCAGAATGATTTTACTTCCATGGAAAACTGTCTTGATTATGTAGGTCTGCAGGATGCTGTCTACGAATACTGGAGCGATAACATTGAGAAGATACAGAACAGCTTTTCAAATAATACTGTTGTTTCGGATCAGGAATTCTACAGCTTTTTTGAAGAACACGCCGATCCGGAAACCAACAAAATAAATTTTGAAAGCTGTACTGAAGAAGAAAAATATATGCTTACACAGTATCTGTATCAGCAGATGATATACACAGCGTCTGCGCAGATCATGAATAATGATTATCACGTATTTTTTGTAATAGATGTCAGCAAGGAACATTGCGGCGAGCTTTATGTCAACTGGGAATATGAATTATCTGAATCCCCGGAAAACTATTATGAGTATGTCAAACAATTTGAAATATTCAATAATGTGCTTGAAAACGAACAGACCTGCAATTCCACCTATGGTAAGTCATCCTTTGAGCTTGAAGCAAAGGATGACGGTATCTGGATCGAGGGCTGCCTTCCGATCTATCATGATGGCAAGCTGAAAGCGCTAATGGTAACAGAATATTTGTGCCATGACTTTTTTACTCTGCAGGAGGAAAGTCTGATAGTAATGCTTGTGGGCGGCATATTGACCCTTGTCACTACGAATATTCTCATTGTAATGTTCATCTATGGAAAGGTAACCAGACCTATTTCAAAGATCAAAAAATCAATGCTGATTTATAAGGAGAATAAGGACAGTAAAGTAGTCGAGCGCAAAATGAAGAAGATCCGGGTCAGAAATGAGATCGGTGTTCTTGCGGACAGCTTTACAGAGATGACTTCGGAGATAAGTGATTATATGGAGGAAAATCTCAGGCTGACCGCTGAAAAAGAAAAAGCCGCAGCAGAGCTGGAGCTTGCTTCAAATATCCAGTCGGATATGCTTCCGCGAAAGATACCCGCATCCGACAGATTTGAATTATTTGCATCCATGACACCAGCGAAGGAGGTAGGAGGCGACTTCTACGATTATTTCAAAATAGATGAAGATCATCTTTGCCTTGTAATTGCAGATGTATCCGGAAAGGGAGTACCCGCGGCGCTGTTCATGATGATGTCAAAGCTTCTTATCAAGGATATCGCAAAGACCGGATGCAGTCCTGCCGAGATCTTCCGCCGCGCTAATAATGAGATCTGTGAGAACAATAAGAATATGATGTTCGTAACGGTATGGCTTGGCATACTGGAGATCAGCACAGGAAAGATCACAGCTGTAAATGCCGGACATGAATTCCCTGTATTCAGACAGCCGGGCGAAAGGTTTGAGCTGATGAAGGATAAACACGGTGTTGCGCTTGGACTCAGGAAAAACATGAAATTCACTGAATATGAGTTTACTCTGCAAAGCGGCGGTTCCATATTTGTCTATACGGACGGCGTTGCGGAAGCCACCAATTCGGCGGAAGAGCTTTACGGCACAGACAGACTTCTTGAAGTCTTGAACAGATCGCCGGACGATGATCCCAAAAAGCTTATCGGAACGCTCCTTACAGCAATAGACGAATTTGTGGGAGATGCGCCCCAGTTTGATGATCTTACCGTTCTTTGCCTGAAATACAAGGAGCCGGATCAAAAGGATCATAAAGAAGAATAATAAGATAAAGGGCTGCCCGTTTTTTCCGGACAGCCCTTTGAAATATTTAATCAAGCAGCCTGCGAAGACCGTCAGTAAACTCTCTGTAATGCTTGGGAAAGTTCTGCGAGCCGTGAGCAATTATCTTTTTTTCGTTTATAACACCCGTGAGGGAAAACATGATCCCGTCACTGACACCTTTAGGATGCGCCCCGACAAATCCGTCCCATGAAAGCACCCTGCATTGATTCAGAAGATCAAGTATCTGATTTACGCTGCATCTCACATTACTTTCAGGCATCCGCTGTTCCTCATGCTGAGCCCATCTTATACTGTATCGAGTAAGCTCAGCCGCATCATTCATCATCACTATTTCATATTCCTCGCAATAACGCATACCGCTGATACGAAGGGTTATTTTTTCAAAGGAAACCGCCGTTCCGCCTGTGGCCTTCGGAGATCCCGCTTTTTTCAGAAGCCTTTTGTATCTTAGCCATGAAACAAGCCTGTTTTTCCGCGCCCTGTCCAGATAGCTCAGATATTCCTTGTCATCAATAATGAAATACTCATCTGACCCGGAAAAATCCTTGCGGTTCTCTGCCGAAATATGCAGGATAAAATTATCATCTTCATCAATTCCGACAGCTGCATATTTAAGCTCATCCTTGTCTTTCCCTACATCAAACAGCCTTGTATATTCATAGCCTGAATTCGTTTCAATTTTTTTCATAATTACCTCTTGATTTATTTTTTATCAATTATCTGAATCTTGCTCAGATGTACTTATGACAAACAGCTGATCTTCTGTATTGAAAATAGTTTTATAATAGCCCAGTGACCTGAAGCCGTATTTTTCATATAGCCCGATCTCTCCGCTCATCAAAAACACATTATCAGTCCCGATTTGCTTAGCGTAGGATAATACATTTCTGATAAGTATTTCCGAAATCCTGTTTCCACGATAGCTTTCATCAAAAAAACTAAGCCGATAAAACACGGCTGTCCCATTTGGTTCGACAGTATAGCATCGTCAGACCTGCCCTGCAATTCAGACACCTGCTGCGCTCCTGGGATAATACTGCACAGATCATATTCATCTGATAATACATCCTTTTCCGTAAAGGTACAGAAGCCCACAATTTTATCGTCCATCAGTGCCACAAACACTCTCTGCCGGTCAAGAATCAGATCGTTTCTCATTCTTTCAGCTAAATTCTTTCCAGCGCTCCACGAGCAGCCGTCAGCATACCGGATAGCTTTCTCCCACAATTCATGCATTTTTGTAATAGCATACACTTTCAAAGCCGATTAACTCTGATGCCATTTTTGACCATTGTAACATATCTTTCCGTGGTATTCAATATCTTCTTTTCCACGACAGCATCGCCGCAGACCGCCGCCGAAAAGGGTTGTGAAAAATGTTTCTGGGACTTTGCTTAGGAGCCGGCTTTGGGAATTTTTTGTTTTCCCATCCCATCCAAGTATAACACGCGGGGACGAAAGTAAAGCATTGTCAGACCTGTCCCCCCCGATTTTGGGTGCAGCGTCGACTAAGTGTAAAATTAAGATTGGCAACGAAAAACTACCGCAGATCTACAAAAAATGCCGCCAATAAATTATCTTACAATCGCGAGGAAAAGGCTTGCATGGTCATAACTTACAACGCGAACATGACACCGGCGACACGCCGGCGCGAACATGACACCGGCGGCACGCCGGCGCCGGCGGTTGATATTTGGGGAG